>JALGTY010000005.1 GCA_029821145.1 Candidatus Zipacnadia bacterium | reverse complement strand
TGCCACCGCTACGACATCGCACGGTGGTTCTTCAAGTCGGAAGCCAAGCGCGTGAACGCAGTGTGCCGCAGCGTGAAGCTCAAGAGTATGGGCATTGATACCCCGGATTTCTACCAGGCCACCGTGGAGTTTGAAAATGGCTGTGTCGGCAACTTCGAGAGCTGCTGGATCATGCCGGAGAGCATGCCGACGCTTGTGGACTCCAAGTTCGAACTGGTGTGCACGGATGGGTACGTGAACATAGACGCTGCTCTGCCCGATTTCGTCCTGGCCACCAACGAAAAGCAGTCGAATAAGGGCATCTTGGCCGGCGACGTTATGGGCGAGCCGGTCGGGTTCGTCAATCAGGCCATCAAGCACTTCATCAACTCGGTGCTGCTTGGACGGGAGCCGCTGATTACCGGCCACGACGGCCTGATGATTACGAAGGCGCTGGTGGCGATGGTGGAGTCGGCAGAAAAAGGCGAACCGGTGGATTTGTAAGAGATGCAGGAAGGGATTACGATGCGTGAAGAGCTGAGGAAACTATTGGACCAGGTGCTGGTGACGCACGCTCCCGGGGGCTGGGAGCAGGAGATGGATGAGATCGTACTGGCGGAGTTCGGGAAGCTGACGGATGAAGTGCATGTGGATGCGTATGATAATATCCATGTGAAGATGGCCGGAAGGGAGCCCGGGCCGGCAACCGTCGTCTCAGCTCACAAGGACGAGAACTCCCTTATCGTGCGCAAGATAGATGATGATGGGAAAATGTGGGTAGAGAACATCGGGGGGATAATACCGGTGAAGTACGGCGAGGGGCCGTTCGACATCATCACGGAGACAGGTGTTATCCCCGCTGTCCTGCACATGGGCGCGTCGCACTGCTCGGCGCTGTCATCCCGCATCTACAAGATCAAGACGGAAGTCGCGACCTGGGACATGATGTACATTGACTGCAAGCTCGACGCGGAGGAGCTGGCGAAGCGTGGCGTGGCTGTAGGTGACCGGGCAGTGGTCGCCCGGACGCGCAAGCAGCCGCTGTATCTGGAGGGCGAGTATGTCGGCGGCTATGCGCTGGATGACAAGGCGGCGGTGGCGATAGTGCTGATGCTGGCGCGGAGGCTGAAGGAGGAGCCGCCACTGCATGACGTATATGTGGTCGCCACGGCGGCCGAGGAAAGTGGCGCATCCGGCGGGCTGTTCATCAGCCGGACGCTCGAGCCGCGCGACTTCATCGCAGTCGAAGTGGGGCCCGTCGAGGACGAGTATCCCGTTGAGATGAATGACCAGCCGATCGTACTGTTCAAAGACAGCTCGTTTCACTATGATCCGGTGTTGTCGCGGGAACTGATAGCCGCAGGCAAGCGTCAGAATATCGAGTGCCAGCGGATGATAGTGCGGTCCTTCGGCAGTGAAGCCAGCTTCAGCGCCCAGAGAGGGCTGGTGGGCCGCGCTGCATGTCTGTGCTTCCCCACCGAGAACACCCACGGCTATGAGGTGGGATCGCTCCGGGGGATGGAGAATTGCGTGAGGATACTGGCGGAGCATTTCGTGAATGCGGGGAAGTGAGCGGGAGACAGCAACGGCGCTGGCGGGCCGGAAGTATTGATGATGCAGGAATGATGCGAAAGAGGTGTCGGGTATGGCTGAGTTGGGCGCATCTGTCATAGGTCTGGGTATGATGGGACTGCGGCACGGACGCGTATGGGCCGAGCTGGGCAATACGCGACTGGCCGCTGTCTATGATATCATTCCCGAAAAGGCGCAGGACATGGCTGCCGAGTACGGGTGCGTCGCCGCCTCCAGTCTGGAGGAAGCGATAGGTGCCGAGGGTGTGGATATAGTCAGCGTGTGTACCGATGACCAGGCGCACGTCGAGGCATGCACCCTCGCGGCCAAAGCGGGAAAGCACGTGCTGGTGGAAAAGCCGCTGGCTATAGACGTGGCCGACTGCGATGCGATAATCGGTGCCGCGGAAAGCAATGGCGTGCGGCTGATGGTGGGGCATGTGGCGCGCTTTGATCCGCGCTATCAAGTGGCGAAGGCAGCGCTAGATGAGGGCCGGGTAGGGGATATTGTGCACATCTACGGGCGGCGCAACAACATACTGGCCTCGGGTCGGCGCATCGGACCGCGCACATCAGTAGCGTACTTCCTGGGCGTGCACGACCTGGACATAATGCGCTGGTATATCGGCTGTGAGGCCGTGAGAGTGTATGCGGAAAGCTGTCGGAAGGTGCTGACAGAAGAAGGCGCCGATGATACCATCTTTACACTTCTGAAATACGAGAATGATGCTGTGGGCTGCCTGGAGACCTGCTGGATCGTGCCCGAGGGGCAGCCGAATACCCTGGATGCGCGGATGGAAGTGGTTGGTACGAAGGGGCGTGTGGCAGTGCGAGCAGGCGATAATGAGCCATTGGAGGTGTCCGATGCGGAGCGGTCCTGGCGGCCGGACATCGCGTACGGGCCGATTCTTGCCGGGCAACAGGGCGGGGCACTCAAATGCCAGCTTGACCATTTTGCCCGCTGCATAACGGAGGATAAGGAATTCCTCATCAGCCCGCAGGATGCGAAGGCGGCTGTGGTTCTGGCCAGCGCGATACATCAGTCGCTGGAAACCGGCGCGCCTGTCAATGTGTCACAATAAGGGGCGTTGCCGCCGGATGATGCAGGCAGGTGCAGGCGGTGCATGATAGCGTTTTGAACAGAGAATTTTCCGGGAGGAGGGATGTAAATGTCCGAGCTGCGCAGATTGACTGCCGTGCGGGCACTGTTTGGCGCGGTGCTTGGATTGCTGGTAATCAGTGCCGCTGCGGCTGGGCCGGTGGTCGTTGACCAGGCGGCCAGCGGGGTCGCGATGCTGGCGCGAGCGGGGAGCGGAACGGCGGAGAAAGCCTACGGTGGTGGCCAGCCACAGCAGGCCTCCAGCTCCGAACGGGATCGCTTCTCCGAAAAGAAGCCTACCAAAGAGCCGATGCCGCCACCACTGAAGCAGCCGGCGGACTTTGCCGGCGAAGGCGGCACCAGCCCCACTGGTCCGCGGGTGTCCGCGCCAGCCGAGATGCGCACTATCCCGCAGTTGCCGGTACAGTTGTCCAGCACCGCGCTGTGGGACTTGGACGCCGAAGACGACCGCTGGCCGGAAATCGGAGCAATTGTACGCGAGGTAGTTGAGGGCGCGGGCCTCGCGCTGCGGCAGATAAGATACCGCCCCGAGCGCGAGCCGGAGCCGCTGGTGTCACGGATGCCAACCGCGCGGTCGCTTCTGGTTGTCGGCTCATACCGGGAGTTCTCAGATGCCGAAGCGCAGGCGGTGGGCAACCACGTACGTACGGGTGGGGCATTGCTGGCGATCGCTAACGTCAGCGTCCGGTACCAGCGACGGATGCCGCCGTTCAACCGAATTCTGGCCGAGTTTGGGCTTGCCGCGCGAATGACGCGGCCTGGCGGCGCTGCGGAGGTTGCGGACCAGCCACTGACCAAGCTGGTGCGCCTGCAACGGTTGCCCGCGGGCCTGAGCATTTGGGGCTTTGACGACTGGGAGCTGATCAATGTGGGCAATGAGGCTGTGGCCTCGGCGCAATTGAGTCAGAACGGGCGGGTCCTTGTGCTGGACGGCGGGATGCTGGTGGCCGCTGACAGGCGCGTGGCCGGCGAATTCAAACAGCTCCTCGGAAATGCCGTCCTGTGGCTGATTGGCAAAGAATAGATGAGTGGGCTCGTAACGCCACCTGCGCGCACGAAGAACACGGAGATGATGAGCAGCGATGCTATTCGACTTTCATACCCACACGACACTGAGTGACGGGGTACTGCTGCCGATGGAGTTGATTCGGCGCGCCATCGTCAACAGCTACCGGGCCCTGGGGATCAGCGATCATGTCAGCGCCAGTACGATGGCGCGGGTAATCAAAGAAGTGAGCGCCGACTGCGAGCTGGCGCGCAAGCACTGGGGCTTCGTGGCCCTGGTGGGCGTCGAGCTTACTCATGTGCCGCCTGATTCGATCCCCCAACTGGCCGCTGAGGCGAAGGCGCTTGGGGCGCAGTATGTGGTGGTGCACGGTGAGTCGCCGGTGGAGCCGGTGTCGCCGGGCACCAACCTTGCGGCCTGCCAGTGCTCGGATGTGGACTTACTGGCCCACCCGGGTCTGATTACCATAGAAGCGGCAGAAGCGGCGGCCGAAAATGAAATATTCCTGGAGCTCACGGCACGGCAGGGGCATTGTCTGGGCAATGGCTTGGTGGCCAAAGTCGCACAGCAGGCCGGAGCCGCGATGCTGGTGAATACCGATGCCCACGAGCCCGGGGATCTGCTGACTCAAGATCTTGCCGTGACCGTCGCTGCCGGGGCAGGTCTCAACGAACAACAGATGGAGCAGGTGCTGATAGAGAACCCCAGAAAACTGCTGGCCAGGGCTGGGATCAAGCTGTGAAAATGAGTCGAGTGCCGATAACCGTGTGCCTGATGATGCTTGCTGGTGTGGTGGCGATGCTGCTGCCGGGATGTGCGCGCGGCGGTGAAGAGCAGCCTCCCGTGGTGCCGGAGAAGGTGCTGGATTTTGTAATCCGCTTTGCCAGCGGCGTGATGGACAATTTCTACTACTATGTGGCCATTGACGCCGATGGGGACGACGGGCTTGACGGGCCGCTTCCGGTGGTGGCGGGCCCGCGCTGGGAAAACGGCTGGGGGTCGGGCTCCTTCACGCATTATGTGGAGTACAATCAGGGGCGCTACGAGCTGTACAAGGCGCAATTGGTCGCGAGTCTGACGACGGCCGCAGGAGGCGTCAGTTCAATAGCAGGAGTGCCCGACTCGACAGACGCCGGCACCCACCAACTGACGATAACCCAGATTGACCTCGGGGCAGTAGCAGTCAGCGGTGCAGGAATGATTACAGCGGCGGCCAACACGGGCTTTCAAAGCGCAGGCGAGATAGCCATACAGACCGACGCCGCCGGCCAGACGGTGGCAGGGGGTGTGAGCTATACCGCGGCTGCCGATGGTGGGCGATCGCTTACGGCGCAGGAGCAAGCCCAGATAGATGCACTCAATGCCGGCGGCGTGGCACTGCAGACCGATTCGCTGCAGGCACTAGGCATAGAGCTGACGCTGGGAGCCGCTGCTGCAGGCACGCAGACGCTGACAATAGGGCAGACCACGGCCCAGGTACAGAATTCGTTCGAGTCCACGAGCGTGCCCAGCTACACTACGACCACAACGTCCAGTCTCAACGCCAATTCAGCTACGGCAACGGCCAACCCGCCGATACCCGGAGTGACGATGACGTGCAGCGATTTCGTGCTCAATGAGACGGCGATAGTCGAGCTGGAGCGGTCGGTGGCTGCCGAGCTAATCGGCCCGCCGTACGAATACCAGGACCCCGGCGGCGGCAGCACGCTCAGGTTCACCATAGATGTGTCGAAACTCGGCGCTAATGTCAACAACGTAAGCATCAACATTATCACCACAACCGAGCTGATCTTCGACCCCAATATTACGCTGCCCAACGAGAATGTCTATGATGGGCTGGGGTATCTGGGAAATGACTACTTCACCATCTCCCTGAACGAATACCGTACCATTAAGAATTCCGACGGGCTGTTCGTGCAGGAGGGTGCCGGTGAGAACACGTTAGAAGGGCCGGCCAGCGAAAACGGAAAGAATGCAGTGGACATCGTTGACTGGGAGGTCACGCTGCGGCGGCTGAGGTAAACAGTGCGTTATTGTTGCAGGCCGGGTGCGATGTGCCCCGGCCTTCAAGGGTCTTGCACAATGAGCGACGAAAAGGCTTTGCGAGAATTGATATGTGAGGTCGGCCGGCGGCTGTGGCAGCTTGGAATGGTCGCGGCCAATGACGGCAATATCAGTGTGCGGCTGGATGAAGAGACGGTATTGTGCACTCCATCCGGCGTGAGCAAGGGCTTCATGCTGCCTGACATTATGGCCAAGCTGACTGTTGACGGAGAAGTGCTCGGCGATGCCGAAGCCTCATCAGAGGTGGCGATGCATCTGGAAGCGTACCGAGTGCGAGCGGATGTGAACGCTGTTGTGCACGCCCACCCGCCGCTGGCGACGGGCTACGCGATAAGCGGGCGGCCACTGCCGGTCAATATCCTCGCCGAGACCGTGACGGCATTTCGGGAAGTGCCGGTAGCCGAGTGTGCAACACCGGGGACGCAGGAAGTCGTGACTGCAGTACGGCCGCATCTAGCGAAACATGATGCCATACTGTTGATGAACCACGGTGCGCTGACTCTGGGCGCCGACCTTGAGCAAGCATACTTCCGGATGGAGATATTAGAACATTTCGCAAAGACGGCGCTGGCAGTGGTACAATTGGGCTCAGCGCAAGAGATTCCGCCTGAGCAGCTAGAGCAGCTCTATGCCCTGCGGCGAAAGCTGGGATATGAGCACTAAGCGCATCGGCCAGCATCGCAGCGGTGTTGACTTGAACCGAGGGCGGGAACTATCGGAGCCGCCGAGGTGTCATATTTGGGACAGTGGAGCACATCAGGCCAATAGGATGGATTGCCGAGGGGAGATCAGCCGGGAACCGGCGCTGACTATGACAGGAATGAGGAAGACGAGAGGCGTGTTGATCGTGGTTGCGGCATTGGTGCTCTTTGTAGCCTTGAGCGGCTGCAGCCGGGCGAGGGAGAATAGTCGGGTGGCGCAGACGAGCTACGGTGGCGAGATGGCGTCTCCAGGTGCTCCCCCGAGCGACGGCGTGATGGCTGAAGAAGCCGTGGCCGCCGATAAAGTGGGTGATGTAGAGGTCGCCCAGGCCACTACCGCGACGGGTGGTGCCGGCAACATAGCCCGGCGCATCATCAAGACCGGCGAGATGACTCTGGAAGTCAGGGATCTGCGCAAGACGATGGAGGACATCGCAAAGCTGGCTGAGGACGCCGGCGGATATGTTTCGGGCCGCGAAGCCTATGAAGACGACGAAGGCGGCCGCAGCGGGAAGGTAACCGTGAGGATACCGTCGGACAAGTTTGCCAAGATCTTTAAGCAACTGCAGGACTTCGGCAAAGCCATAAGATACAGCGAAGATGCACAGGACGTCACGGAAGAATGGGTGGACCTCGAGGCGCGCATAGCAAACAAGAAGGCAGAGGAAGAAGCGCTGCTGGCGTTGCTGAAGCGGAAGGGCGAGTTGAGTGATATTCTGGAGGTGCAGCGCGAGGTCTTTCGGGCGCGCGGAGAAGTCGAGCAACTCCAGGGGCGGCTGCGCTATCTGAAGGACCAGGTGTCGCTCTCAACAATCGAGATGTACATCAATGAGCTGGGCCCAGCAGGCCTCGCCGAGCGCGGCCCGTGGCGGATCGCCTATCACCTGCGGACGGCATGGCACGCCCTGGCCAGGATCGTCGAATGGCTGGTGTATGCCACCATTTATCTCATCATCCCCGGCGTGTTGTTCTGGGGGCCGATAGTGCTCTTGATCTGGTGGGTACGACGCCGGCGGCGTGCGCGACGGCTAGAGCAATCTTGATAAACCAGCCGGTTACTGCTATAATTCACAAGCCGTGCCAGCCTATTTGCCAACGCGTAGCTCGGGCTTCCCGTTCGACAGGCTCACGGCCCTGAGCAACGTCGAAGGGCAGCCCGAGGTCGTTAGTCTAATTGCAGTATCGCATTTAGCTCACGAATAATCCAAGTCAGCCGTGCTAGCCGGGAATAGAAGAGAGGAAAAGATATACGTGCGCGAACAGAGAGAACGCAGATATAGAGGCGATAGGGACGGTAGGGACGGTAGGGGTAGAAAGAAGAAGGTCTGCAGGTTTTGTACCCAACGGGGTGCAGCCGTTATTGACTACAAGAATATCCAGTTGTTGGGTAGCTTCATTGATGAACGCGGGCGGATCAAGAAGGCCCGCCAGACCGGCACTTGTCGGCGACACCAGAGCCGCATGGCCCAGGCGATCAAGCGCGCGCGGGAAATGGCTCTGCTGCCCTACACGACGGACTGAGTGCAAGTTTTCGCGTCCGCTGCGTATTCGTAGGGGCGTGATTTATCAGGCCCTCTATGAGACACAAACCAAGCCGCCCCAGCCGGGCGGCTTTTGGTGTATGAGTGAGGTCGTTGAGATATGCCACTGCCATGCCTGAAAAGTAAGCTCTACTTCATCCTGCCCGCCGGCTTGCCCACCCCTGAGCTGTTGCGGCTGGTTGAGGCTGCCGTCAGCGGCGGCGTCGGAATGGTCCAGTACCGGGAAAAGGCCAAACCGACACGCCAGATGATCGAGGAGGCCGTCCGGATCTTGCAGCTCACACGTCCGGCGAGCGTTCCGCTGATTATCAATGACAGAACTGACGTGGCGCTGGCCGTCGAAGCAGATGGCGTACACGTTGGTCAGGAAGACATGCCGGTGGCAGCGGCGCGAAGGCTGCTGGGGCCGTGTGCGATAGTGGGCGCAACGACGCCCGATGCGCAGTCGGTTGAAATTGCAGAGCGCGAAGGGGCAAGCTATGCAGCAATCGGGCCGATATTCACCTCGCCCACCAAGCCCGAAAAAGCAGCGGTCGGAATTGAAGCAGTGCACAGGACGCAGCAAGTTACCCGTCTGCCGGTTTGCGCGATAGGCGGAATCAATGAGACGAACATCCGGGAACTTGTGCCGGAAAACGTGGCGCTTTATGCAGTAGTCTCCGCGATCAGTTCGGCGGATGATCCAGAAGCGGCGACGGCTCGACTGGTCAGTACGATAGATACCTCAGACTAGATAACACCCCGCAAGCGTCAGGGAATTACTCTTCCACCCCATAGAGATATCGCAGCAAAGTGTCTCCCACCTGATACAAGGAATCCGCGGAGCAGCAGGCCGGGGTGTCCTCGGTCGTGTGCCACTCGGGATGCGGCAGATCAATAATGTCTATTGCCGGTATGCCCTGCTGGATGAAGGGGAGATGATCGTCGGTGATATAGCCGCGAGTGGCGCGAACGAAGGCATCGTGGCCGGCGCGTTCGGCGATCGTCCAGATCTGGTTCACCAGCAAAGGCGCACTCTCCAGGGAGTGGCGCTCGATGGGGAAATCGAGATAGTCGTTGGAGCCGTTAGGGGTGCCCAGACGGTCGTTGTGGACATCATCCTGACCGACAAGATCAATCAGGATGAGGGCTGCCGGGGTGGGGATCTCGGCTGGCATGTTGCTGGCCATGTATGACGAGCCGATAGCCCAGCCGTCCAGCTCGAAACTCCCCGCGCCGGGCTTGCCGGAATCTTCGGCATCGAAGAATGCGAGTATGAAGGGGCGACGGCCACTGTTGGTCTCAGCCAGGCGAGCGATCTCCAGAAGTACCGCAACGCCGGATGCGCCGTCATTAGCGCCCATGACCGGCTCATTGCGCAGGGCCGGATCGGGGTCCTCGTCGGCCTGTGGCCGGCAGTCCCAGTGCGCGCCCAACATCACCGGCTGCTGTTCGGCATCCCCCGGGTAGTAAGCGATGATGTTTGTGAAGTCGTAAGGGCCGCCAAAAGGTGTAGTGGCACGGAATTCCTGCAGGATAACGGTCTCAGCGGTCTGGCGCAACTGCTCCGCGATCCACGCCAGACAGTCCTGGTGAGCCTGGCTTCCAGGCACGCGGGCACCAAAATCGCACTGCGCCTGTAGGTATGTGAAAGCCGAATTCTTGTCAAACTGTGGGTAAGTAGGCGCTGGAGCCGGCGGCGTGTTATCGCCTGCAGTCTGAGATCCAGCGGTGCAGGAAGTAAGCAGTACTATGGCAAGCGTGGCATGGGCTAACAGGCAGCGTGAAAACGTAGCCATAAAATATTCTCCGTCGGCATTTACCCGTGCAAGGGATGTCTCAACAAGTTCCCGAAAAAAATCAATGCCCCGCCAATTTCATCAGCGGGGCTGCAAGAACCTGCGTCGTGGGACCGCCTATTTCATGACAACGATGCCAGGGGACGCGAGCCCACTGTGCCTGATGTCGTCTATTTCCTTACTGATGCGTTCGGTGACGCTGGCTAGACGGGCAGGTGAGGTCGCCGCTGACTTATAAACCGTGCGAGGAGCCTTGCTGACCGGTAGCCAACTGGTGCCAGCGGAGGCAAGACGTACAGCACCAGAGCTAGGTGCACGTTCAGTTGACTTCAGCGTCGTGGGTGTGCTGGGGCGGGCCTTGGCAAGGGTAGCTTCAGCAGGAGCCGGCGGCGGAGTGGCTTCCGGCTCGGAAATGACGACCATCTTGATCGGCGTGCGGATTAAGGCCTCCCCGGCAGTAGCTTCGGCAGTGGACGGTGCCGTCGCAGCCGGCGGAGTTTCGGTGCGGTGGGCGATGGCGACTGGCTTTGAGCCCACCAGCGGCATGACGGTAACGGCCTTCGCTGGCTGCGGCTTGGAAATGGCCGGTGCGGGTGCAACGGGAGCCGGGCTCCTGGCCGGTTCCCCACGCGGTGTCGGTGCTGTGGTGACGCGAGGGGGCCGGTGAGTGCGAGTGGCGGGTTGGGGCGGCGTATCGGCAGCAGTTGGCGGCGCCGGCGGCCGAGTTGCGGCAGCTTCCGGCTCCGTTGGCTTCGCTGAAATCGGCTCAGGCTGTGGTGCCGGCGCCGGCGTGCTGGCGATGATTGCAGGAGGCGACGTGGGCGACGGCTGTGGTGGGCCGCCGATATGCGCGAAATTGAATGCCACAACCAGCATAATGGCTGCTGCAGCGGCCAGACCTGCCGCGGCACCAAGCTTGCGGCGGAAACCTGCGCTGTAGATGCGGGAGATGCCCGCGTAGCGCGCGGCCTTGTCCACAGCGGCCTCGATCCTCGCCCGCAAGCCGGGCTCCGCCGCAACGGCCTCCATGCCGCGCAGAAGCTTCGTCACCGCGCCCATACGCTCCGCATAGTAGCGGCAGTCGGCACACTCCTGGAGGTGCAGGTCAAGGGTGGCGGCTTGTTCAGCGCTGAGTTCATCGTCGAGGAGGGCCGAAATCATTTCATGGGCCTGGTCGCAGGGCAGACCGTGACCGTGAGCGGCCACCGCGGCCTGTATGTCGGCAAACAGGCGAGAGGGTGGCGAGGCCGGTGGTGTAGCACCCAATGCGGAATGCGCAGCCTGCATGGACATCACAATGCGGCGGCATTCGGGGCATCCCTCGAGGTGTCGCGCCACAGCTTGGGCCTCGTCGGCAGCCAGTTCGCCATCAATATAACTTTGCAGTACTAACACATCAGGGCAGTTTGTCATTGCACTGTGACATGTCCTTGGCGGCGTCCAGGTATAGGTATGCCGCCAGATCTCTCAGCGCATGACAGCGAAGTAGTGGTATGACTTGCGCCGGTTATTGTGTCCTCGATTTCATAGACAGTGGATGCTACAGAAAGTTTCGGGGGAGGAAGCGAGTTTCTACCACGGCTTGTACTGCAGGACCTTCTGCCACAGCTCGCGGGCCCACGAGCAGACAGTGTCAGTGGGGGTTGTGGCCGGCGGCGGCTTTGCAGTGGTTCCGGCTCCTTCGTCGGCGGCGGTCATAGCGAGGCCCACGCCAGTGGCATATACGGGGGTGGCGACCAGGTGGGCCAGACCGGTTAGGTTGCGCGGTTCGCTGGTGCGTACGGGTAAGTCATCGAACACACCGCTGGCGAGTTTCGCCGTGCCCGGGGCCTGGCAGCCGCCTCCGGAGAGAACTACGCCGCCGGCTTTGGGGATCGGCGCACGGGCGAGTTCGCTCTTGACCGTTTCGAAGATCTCGGTGAAGCGTGCTTGCATGATTTCGGCGATAAGGCGGCGCGGGACGCGGTCGGAGCCGAAGCCGTCGGCCTTGGTGACGTGGACAAGATCGTCCTCGGGAACAAGATCGGACAGAGCGGCACCAAAGCGGCACTTGAGCGCCTCGGCGTCGTCAGCACTAACGCGAAGCACCTGGGCGATGTCGCGAGAGATGTGGTTGCCGGCAACGGGGACGGCTGCGGTGTGGCAGATAGAATTTTCCACGAATACTCCGATATCGGTGGTGCCGCCGCCGATGTCTATGATCAGGACACCGAGGTCGCGTTCGGCGTCGGTAAGCACTGCGCGAGCAGTGGCAATCGGTTCGAGGACATGGGCCTGAACTTCAACGCCGGCGGCTTCACAGCATTGCCTGACGTTGGCGATTACAGTGCCCATGCCGGTGACGACGTGAAGCAGCACCTCCAGGCGGTTACCTGTCATGCCGATGGGACGGGATACCCCGGAAGTGCCGTCTATCGAGAAATCGCGGACGATAGTGTGGACGATCTCGCGGTCCACGGGCAATGGTACGCTATCAATGGCGCTCTGCTTGACCTGCTCGACGTCGCCGACGGTGACTTCGGCGTCGGGGCCGGTATGTACGCGGCCGACAACATTTGCGGACCTGGTGTGATCGCCGCTGATGCCGATGTAAGCGGCCTGAATGGGCAAGTTGGCCATCTGTTGAGCCTTTTCGACCGACTGTCGGATGCATTTGATAGCGTCCTGTCGGTCCACGACAATGCCCGACTTCAGGCCACTGGATGGCACCAGGCCGACACCGAGGACTTCCAGCGGCTCAGCGCCAGCATAGCGCCCAATAATTGTGCAGATCTTGGTTGTGCCGATATCAATACCGGCGACATAACCTGAAGTTTCCAATATCGTACTCTCCGGAAGACCTCTGCGGCGATCGTGTTGGCAGCTTGTGGCTTGGTGGATGTGCGGTTGGCAAAGTCGGGGCGACTGCCTCAGAGTGCAATGGCTCGATTGCTCAGTCGCGGTCCGCTTCGCGAATTGTGGGTTTGTTTTCGATCCGCACATCTATGTACTTGACGCGCTTGCCCTCGGTACGCAACCCCTCGAGGAGACGGCCGAAGAGGACTATCTTGCGGTAAAGATCGCGCATCGCGCCGAGCTTGCCGCCAACACCGTCGCTGGTTTTCAGGACGCAAAGATGTATATTTGAGAAATCGAATTGCAGGCCCTGCTCAATTCCCACTTCGCGCGCGCCTTTCAGACAGACAAGCAGAGGAACAAGCCGCTCGGGCGGGATCGCTTCCCCCAACTCGGGTCGGCGAGCGACCAGGCCCTTGAAGGCAGGCAGTTCGCCTGGTGTGTCGGTACGGATCAGGCAGATGCCATCGTCATCTATGAGCGTATAGCTGTGGTCGGATGCCAGAGCGGCAACGGGCTTGCGCTCATGGACGGTGACCGCGATACTGCGAAGTGAGCGCCGGCTGATGACCAGCTTCTTGACACGGTAGCAGTCATCTGCGACCGCAGACATCACGCGCAACGGCAGGAAAGCCGTATTGGCCCCTGGCGGCAGCTTGATTCTTGCGGCAACCTCCGCAGCGACGCTTTCGGTCAAACCAATGACGGTGACCTGTTGTATGCGGCAGACAGGCGAAAACGCGATGCCGACAGCGGCGCCGATGATGATGCTCAGAAGCATTGCCCGCCTTGCGATCGGAACGTGGTGTCGTATCTCAGCGCACCTCGCTACCCGCGTTCGTCGGCCAGCCGACTTGCCAGCGTGCGACCGACCTCGGTAATATCTCCGGCACCGATGACCATTATCAATTCCTCAGCGTCAATCCGGTCGTACACGAACGCCAGCAAGTCGTCCTGGCTTTCGAAGTAATGCACGGGCTTGTGCGGTTCGACCTGGCGAATACGATCAGCAAGCAGCTCCGCAGAGAAGTCAGGAATCGGCTCCTCGCGAGCAAGGTAGATCGAATTGATTATCACGGCATCAGCTTGTGAGAACGCTCTGGCGAAATCGTCGAGGAAGAATTTGGTGCGGCTAGGCAGATGTGGCTGGAAGATTGCGGTTATGTGCATGTCGCCGAAGGCATCGCGCGCACCGGCCAGAGCAGCCCGGACCTCTGTGGGATGGTGGGCGTAATCGTCGTAAATCCGCAGCTTGCCCTGGTGGTATAGCAGCTCAAAGCGGCGCGAGGTGCCGGAGAATTTGGCGAGACTTGCCAGCGAGTTCTCGACCGGCAGACCGATCATATGCGCCATGCCAAGCGCGGCAAGAGCATTGGCCACGTTGTGGCGGCCGGGCAGGGAAAGCCGGAGCATACCGGCGGGCCGTCCGTCAAGCAGGACAGTAGCCGTTGTCCAGCCATTGTGAGTGGCAATATCAGTGGCGTAGTAGAACGCATCGGGATCGTCGAGGGCGAAGCTACGAGCGGTGCCCGGGCAATGGGCTGCAAGCGGCACGAGGTCAGGGCAGTCGGAACCGTAGATGAGAAAGCCGTCGGGGTTGCCGATCCTGACAAAATCGGCGAAAACCTGCTTGAGGGTTTCAAAGTCATGGTGCTGGTCGAGATGGTCGGGCTCGACATTGGTGATTATCTGAGAACAGTCCAGGTACTGACAGAAGCTGGCGTCGCTTTCGTCGGCCTCGAAAACGACAATGTCGCTGGTGCCGAGGTGATAATTATCGCCGAAATCGAAGGAAGTTCCGCCCAAGAACACCGTGGGATCAACGCCGGCGTCAAGCAGAATGGTGCCGACCATGGCGGTGGTAGTGGTCTTGCCATGAGTGCCTGCGATGGCCATACCGCGCTTGCCCTCCAATAACCATGCCAACAGCTCGGAGCGATGAATTATCGGGATACGCTGGGCGTTGCCGGCGGCCAGTTCCGGATTCTCCGGATTGATAGCGCTGGTATAGACGATTACCTCAGGCACGTCGAGATTGGCCTCGTCGTGGCCGATGCACACGGTAATACCGAGTGCGCGCAGCTCTTGCACGCGCTCCGTCTCGACGATGTCGGAACCGGCGACCTGTACCTCCCGGTCGTGGAGAGCATGGGCCAAGGCGCTCATGCTGACACCGCCGATCCCCACCATGTGTACTCTTGTGATATCGTTCAGATTAAGCATCTGATAAGCCATAATCCTCGAGGAATTGGATAGATTGTAAACCGATGCGCGCAAGTTCGCAACCATAATTGACTCGGCTGGGGCATCTTGCATGCTGCGGCTTCGTCAGCAAGACGCTTGCGCAGCGGGAGGCAGGAGTGTCAATAGGTGCCTCACCACTGCCTCTGCTGCGTCCTGGGTGCCCATGCCGACAGCGGCTTCGGACATTGCACGGTAGCGATCGTGATCGGTTTGGAACCGGGCGACAAGTCCGGTGAGGCGGAGTGCGGTGAATGCGGAGTCCTCCACCACGATTGCAGCGCCTGCCTTTTCGTAGATTGCGGCGTTGTGGTACTGGTGGCCGCCGGCATAGGGATATGGCACCACGATCATTGGTCGGCCCCACGCGCTCGCCTCTGCCAGGCTGCTGGCGCCGGCACGGGTGATGACCAGGTCAGCCGCGGCCAGGACCCTGGCCATATCATTGCGACTTTCCTCAACAAGGTAGCGGTCGCGGTGCAGGTTCACGGCGGCTCGATGGCCCGAGTTGGGAAGTTTGCCAACGCCCGTGAGGTGGATGACGTGAAGGTCCGGGTCTGCCAGCAGCTCAGGTAAAGCTGCGATGGTAGCATCGTTGAGCGTCTGAGCTCCCTGGCTGCCACCGGTGACCAGTAGCACAAAGGCGGACTCAGGCACACCCAGGTCGGCCCTGGCGGCAGCCGGATCTGCGTCGAGAATCTCAGGCCGGACCGGCTGGCCCGTGACCACACAGCGACGGGTGTTGAGTTGGTTGGCAGCAGATTCACTTACGGTTGAAACGAGATCGGCCCAGCGGGCCAGCAGGCGGTTGGTGCGGTCAGGCATAGCGTCGCTGGCATGGAGCATGATGGGAGCCCTGAGGACTTTCGCGGCGGTGACGACGGCTGCGGAGACAAAGCCGCCAGTGGCAAAGACGACGTCCGGCCGGAAACGCTTGATTATGCCTAACGCTTGGCAGCCGCCGACGCCGAGGCGGAAAAGACTCGCGAGGGCTGCGGGAGAGATGCCATAGGGCATGCCACTGCCACCGATGGGGCGGGCGACGAAGTTGCGAGCGGCCAGCATGTCGCTGTCAGCACTGCGACGAGAAACGACAAACTCCACTTCGGCGTCGGGATGGTGCCGGCGCAGAGCCTGTGCCACCGCCAGGCAGGGGACCAGATGACCGGACGTGCCACCGCCAGCAAAAAGTATTCGCAACGCTAATCACCTCCGCCGCTTTGGCGGACTGTGGCGATAGACGGACATCACCACGCCGATGCCGGCCAGGCAGGTCACCAGGCTGCTGCCACCATAGCTCACGAACGGAAGGGTGAGGCCGGTTACTGGCAGCATGTGGGCGGCGACGCCAATATTGATGAGGGCCTGAGCGGCCAGCATGATTGCGATACCGCTGGCCATGAAGTAGCCGGCGTTGTCAGATGATTGGTCGGCAATCTGCATAATTCGCACGACGATCGCGCCGATAAGAACGAGCAGAGCCAGCGCGCCGAGCAGTCCCATCTCACTCGCGACGACGCAGAATATGGCGTCAGTATGTGCCTCTGGTAGATAGCTGAATTTCTCAGGGCACCTGCCAAGCCCAACCCCGCCCAGGCCGCCACGGGCGATGGTTGTCTTCATGGTGAGGATCTGCCAGCCCCACTCGGTGCGGTACTTGAGCGGGTCAAAGAACGCCAAGAGGCGTTTCAAGCGGTACTCCTCCGAAAGTATGCCGATGACTACCATGCCCAGGGCACTCGTAGTCGCCACAGCCAGCCAGCGGCCGCGGAGCTGGCCCAGATAAGCCATTGCCAGGACGATCAGGAGGATGAGCATCACCATGCCCAGGTCTCTTTGGAGGAACAATATCACGCAAAGAACGGTGGTGACCGCCATCACCTTGAGGCCGATGCGGCCGAAATTGGCACTGCTCAGACGCCCCTCGGCAAGTTTGGCCGCGATGTAAATGATGAGGGCAAGCTTGGCAAACTCCGATGGCTGGATGCGGAAAGGGCCCAACTGCAACCAGCGACATGAGCCGTGCGAGCAGCGGACGATGCTCAAACCCGTAAGCGTCAGGCCGGTAAGCACCAGGGCGGCAAGTAAGATGAAAGGGCTGGCTCGCTTGATTGCGTCTGGGCGTATGGTACTGATGCCGAACATGACCAGAAAGCCTACGAGGGCATACGCCGCCTGTAAACGGAGGTAATGAAAGCTATCGCCCGGTAGGCCATCGGGTGAGGGCTTGATGGCGTTCGGGAAACTTGCGGTAAAGACCGCTAACAGACCGAAAACAACGATCCCGTAGATGAGCGAGAAGAGCAGGCCCTCAAGAGGACGGGAGGCCTTCACAGCGGCACTAGATCTGGCTGTTGTTGTGGCCATGGCGCGAATTTTCCTCCGGACGAGGTATCATTCAATGTGCGTCACCCCGAAAACCGCTCGGCAAGCTGATTGACAATAGCGCAGAATATCTCGCCGCGCTGTGCCATGTTCTCGAACATGTCAAATGAAGCACACGCCGGGGCCAGAAGGACCGTGTGGCCCGAGCGGGCGAACTCGAATGCGAAATGGACGGCGTCCTCGAAGGTTTCAGCGATAGTGACTGGCGTGCGCCCGGCGATTGCCGTGGCGATCTCTGCGGCACTCTCGCCGATGAGTACAACGTGTTCAGCGCGCGCTGCCGCCACGTCGGCAAACTCCGTAAGATCCACATCCTTCGCGCGGCCACCGGCGATGAGAATCAATGGGCCTTCAACGGTGGTGAGATCGGCTATGGCGGCGGCCGGATTGGTGGCCTTGGAATCGTCTATGAACTTGACGCCGTTGACAGTGCCGGCGTCCTGGAGTAGGTGCGGCGCCAGGCGGTGGTGTCTGATGGCGGCGGCCATGGCGTCGGCAGATGCGCCACATGCCGCCGCGGCCAGAGACGCACAAAGGGTATTGGTGATGTTGTGCAAGCCGCGCACCGGCAAATCGGCCTCAGAGCAGACGCTCAATCGCTCGCGCCCGGGCAAACGGACAATCAAGTCCTCGCCAGCCAGGTGCCCCGAGGCATCTTCATCAGATAGCGAGACCGGCAGCACCATGGCTGCAAGCTGAGACTGCAAGCGGGCCACGCGGGTATCGTCAATATTGAGAACGGCCAGGTCAGCGGTGTCCTGGTTGGCAAAGATGCGGGCCTTGAGAGCCAAGTACTCATCTATGTCCGGATGTCGGTCGCGGTGATCGGGTGAGACGTTGAGGAGAATGCCGAGCCATGGCTTGAACATCTCGACGGTCTCAAGCTGAAAGCTGCTGATCTCGGCGACGATGACATCGAGCGGCTCTTCGGCGGCGATTGTGGCGATGAGTGGAGCGCCGATATTGCCGGCCACCGCCGCCTTGATACCCGCGCAGTCGAGCATGTCACCGATGAGCGTGACTACCGTGCCCTTGCCGTTGGTGCCGGTGACGGCGATTATCGGGACTTTGGCGAAGCACCACGCCAGCTCGATCTCACCGATGATCTTTGCGCCGGCAGTGCGGGCCGCCTGCAACATTGGATGATCGTAGGGCACACCTGGGCTGACGGCCACAATTTCCGGATTGCCGAACTGCTCGTAGCTTCTCACCTCAGGGACCAACTGAGCGTCGAGCTTGCTTAAACGCTGCAGGGCCTGGGGCAACTCGGTGGCAGGGCGCTCATCAAGGACGGTCGTAAGAGCGCCGCGAGCCACGACGAACTCAGCGACAGCGATGCCGGTGCGTCCCATGCCGAACACAGCAACGCGGCGGTTATCCAGCGGAATCGGCGCAGGAGTGGCCTCATCGGGCAGTAAGCTATAGGCTTCGGCGTCGCGGCTCACAGGCTAGCCACCCTTGCAATTACGATCGCTATTAGAGCACAGAAAGCGCCGACCAGCCATAGACGGACGACAATGGTCGGCTCGCCCCAGCCGCAGAGTTCGAGATGGTGATGAAAAGGCGCCATCTTGAACACGCGCTTGCCGCCGGTGCGCTTGAAATAGACGACCTGGATGATAACGGACAGCGTTTCCCAGACAAAGACAGCGGCGATGAGTACAAAGAGCAATTCAATCTTCGCAGCAATGGCGATGGCAGACAGTGCCGCCCCCAGGCCGAGACTCCCGATATCGCCCATGAAGATCCTGGCCGGGTAGATGTTGAACCACAGAAAGCCAGCCGCGGCGCCAGCGACGATGGCAGCGCCGAGGGCCATTTCGTGGTCGCCGTACAGTAACAGAATAATGGCCATGGCGATGCCGCAGATGCAACTCAGGCCGGCGGCAAGGCCGTCCAGACCATCAGTCAGGTTGACTGAGTTGGCGCCACCGACAAGGACGAAAACAGCCAGCGGAACCCAAAGCCACAGCAATCCAGTGTGCCACTGCCAGTCCGTTTCGTTGGAAATGCGGATGAGGGCGGCCACGAAGAGCACAGCCAGCAACAGTTCAGTGGCTATCTTGTACCTGGCCCGCCAGCCTGTGGGTTTGCCGGCGCGGGCTTTTGTGGTGTCGTCAATAAGGCCGACTACAGCGTAAGCTACTGTGGCAGCGACTACGAGATACATGCGTGGTCCGAGCAGGCCGGCGTTGTAAGCGAAAAGCAAGCCGAGCAAGGCGATGGTAGGTATGATTGCGATGCCGCCCATTGTGGGTGTGGTACTCTTGTCCAGGTGCGTTTCGGGGCCGTCGTCACGGACAACCTGCTCTACGCCGCGCGATCTGAGGTGCCTGAGCGCCACCGTAGTGGCAAGCGCGCCAATTATGGCCGTACTGAGCACACAAATGGCCAGGAGCAGGATATTGAAGATGATCATGGTTGCAACAGCTCCTGGACGACTCCCTCAAGCTTCATTCCACGAGAGCCTTTCACAAGGACGGTGTCACCGGGCCTGACAATATCGAGCGCCAGCTTTGCGGCCCCGGCGGCATTCTGGGCCTGGTAGGTCTGGACACCGGCTTCGGCGGCCTGTCGTGCGGCGAGGGCTGCGAGTTGGCCGACGCCGATCAGTATGTCTATGCCGGATTCAGCGGCCAGTTCGCCCATGGTGCGGTGAGCTTCTTCGGCGGTCGGGCCCAGCTCCAGCATGTCGCCGAAGACAAACACTTTCCGATCCGATGCCGTGGCCAGCACCTCCAGAGCTGGCGGAACAGAGGTGGGGCTGGCGTTGTAGGCGTCATTGATGACAGTGTATCCGCGCGGCGCGGTCAGCACCTGACTGCGCATGTCGCTGCCCTGGAATTGATTGAGCCCATTGCGCATCAGGTCGGCATCAATGCCCAGGGCGGAAGCGGCTGCAGCGGCTGCAGCAGCATTCATTGCATTGTGCCGGCCGGGAACCTGCAGGATAACCTCGATAGAACTGTCCGGCAGCCGGAGCAGTACGCGGGTGGTGCTTACGTTGAGCAGGGAGAAATCCTCCAGCACCACATCGGCATCGCGGGAGCCAAACGATACGACACGGGCGGAAGTCATGTTGGCGAGCAGGCCGAAGAAGAAGTCATCGGCATTGAGCACCGCCACGCCGTTTTCTGGCAGGTAGTGAAGGACTTCGGACTTTGCCTGGGCCACTGCCTCGCGAGAGCCCAGCCGGCCGATATGGGCTTCCCCGATGTTGGTTATGACCGCCACGTCAGGACGGCTGATGCTGGCGAGATAGTCAATTTCACCCACACCGCGCATGCCGAATTCGAGCACACAGAAGTCGTCGTCTTCGCTCATGCGCAGCAAGGTTTGAGCCACGCCGATCTCATTGTTCTCGGTGGCGTGTGTGGACATCACCGAACCGGCGTTGCTGAGTATGGCTGCGATCATGTCTTTGGTCGTGGTCTTGCCGGCGCTACCGGTTACGGCGACGATCTTGGCTTTGCACTGGCGGCGCCAGTACCGAGCAATTGCGCCCAGAGCGTGCACCGTGGACTCAACTTCGATGAGGGGCACGCTGATTTCGCCGACTGCCAGACGCCCCTTCTCCGCAATGACAGCGGCCGCACCCCTCTCGATAGCGTCGGGAATGAAGTCGTGACCGTCGAAGTTGTCGCCTGTGAGAGCGACGAACAACTCGCCAGGCCGCAGTCGGCGAGTATCGGTACTGACACCGAGAATCTGCGGGTCGCTCTGGGCATCGGCCCCGGCCTCGAACTCACACGCTTGTAGCAGTTGACTCAGGCTTGCTACCATAGTTCTCAAACTCATGTGCCTCTTAGTTGTCTGGCATATCCATGCTCGCGCAGTATCTCTGTAGCGACGAGACGATCGTCGAAGTCAGTACGACCATCAGCGCCCTCCTGATATGTTTCGTGTCCCTTCCCGGCGATGAGCACCAGGTCGCCCTCGGCAGCTTCTGCAATTGCCTCGGCGATGGCAGCGCGGCGGTCGGCCTCAACACGGAACCTGCCCTCGGCTGCCCCCGCGACAATCTCGGCAATGATCGTGTCCGGGTCTTCAGTGCGCGGGTTGTCGGAGGTAATGATGGTCAGGTCAGCCAGCTTGGTGGCGATGGCGCCCATTTTGGGCCGTTTTGTGCGGTCACGGTCGCCGCCGCAGCCGAACACGCAAATCAGACGGCTCGGTTGGAGGCCCCGCGCAGCCTCAAGTACATTCTGCAGCGCCGCCGGTGTGTGGGCATAATCTACCATAATAGTATATGGCTGACCAGCGTCAACTCTTTCGAGGCGACCGTCGGCGGCGCTCACATTCTGCAGCCCGGCCAGTATGTCGCAAGGGGCGATACCGAGCGCATAACAAGCTGTCGCAGCGCCCAGAGAATTGTACACATTGAACCGCCCGATAAGACTGGTGCGAACCGGGAGGCTTTCGCGCGGTAGGTCGAGCGTAAAGCTGGTGCCGGTGGGGGAGAGCTGGACTCCGGAGGCCCGCACGTCTGCAGCGGCATCAATCGCATATCCCGTAATCCTGCAGCGTGCCAGTTCGGCCAGCCGTCGTCCCCAGGAGTCGTCGAGATTGATGGCAGCGACCATGTCCGGTGAAAAATCCACGTAATCTGTGAACAGCACGGCCTTTGATGCGAAATAGGCCTCCATCGTCTGATGCCAGTCGAGGTGCTCCTGACTGAGGTTGCCAAAATGAGCGGCCGCGAAGGTGGTTTGGTAAGCACGGTGGAGGTCCAGCCCGTGCGAAGTCACCTCCATTGCTGCATGAGTGACACCGGCGCGCACCATTTCCGCCAGCAGGCTTTGCAGCCCGACAGCATCGGGTGTGGTGCGGTCGCCAGGGATGTGCTCATCGAGCACCGTAGCGCCCAGCGTGCCGATCGTTCCAGTCTTGCAGCCGGCAGCGCGGAAGATGGCATCAACTATGGCCACGGTGGTGGTCTTGCCGTTGGTGCCGGTGACAGCGACCAGAGTTAGATCTCCGGAAGGATGGCCGTGAAAGCGATCTGCGATGATAGCGAGTGCGAGGCGCGTGTCGGATACCCTAAGTGCGGAAATTTCGTCGCCAATGGCACTATCGAAACTTGGGTCCTGATACACGAGGGCAGTGGCTCCGTTACGGATTGCGTCAGCTATGAAGCTGTGGCCGTCGTGGACGAATCCACGAATCGCGACGAAAAGGAAACCGGGCCGTACCTGTCGGGAGTCGGCGGTGATGCCGAGGATTGGCACATCCGGGCCGCGCAGGCCCGACTCAGAGAGGCCGGCCGTCAGTTGGCGAAAAGTATTGTCCCTGGTAATGTGATTCACCTCTCCGTGGTTGGCCGACGGCTGGGACGGAGCCGGGCGGTCTGATCAGAGATTGGCGACCTGTCGCAGGGCGAAGCTCGCAATGTCACGGGCGGTGGGGCCGGCGACATCGGCTCCATGCTGGCCCACCTGCGGCTCAACAGCAGCGACGTAAACCACGAATTCAGGATTATCAGCCGGACAGATGAGCAGAAACGAGGTAAGGTACCTCCCTACATAGAAGGTGCGTGTCTGCGGGTTCCAGATTTGTCCGGTTCCCGTCTTGGCGGCTACGGGCACGCCCTCGATTGCAGCGGTGCGAGCGGTGCCGTAATCAACCGCGGCCACCATCATTCTGAGGACGGCTCTGGCGGTCGTTTCGCTGCACACACGCACCGGCTCTGGCAGATTCGGGCGCCGGAATATGGTGCCGTCCTTGTTCAGCACCGCCGCAATGATGTGGGGATGCATCTTGACCCCGCCGTTGGCAATGGCGGCGGCTGCAGCGGTGAGCTGCAGGGCACTGGTG
The DNA here is from genome assembly GCA_029821145.1 of Candidatus Zipacnadia bacterium. GTDB lineage: Bacteria > Armatimonadota > Zipacnadia > Zipacnadales > UBA11051 > UBA11051. Next base: position 7,484 of record JALGTY010000005.1, on the reverse strand, counting down.
CTCACCCTCTGGCCAAAGCCCATGACTGCGAGATCGCGCCTGCTTAGTGTCTCCGGTTTGGCGAGGAAGCCCGCTGTTTCGCCGGAGAATCCGGCATGGGGTGGCGTACCAATGCCGGCTTTGCGCAAGAAAGCGATATAGCGCTCCGGTCCCAGCTCCAACGCTATCTGGGCGGCTGCAATATTGCAGGATTTGGCCACCATGCGCTCCATATTGACGTAGCCGTGGCCCTGGGTACGGTACTTGCCCCAGCAATTTATGAGTTGCCCGCCGGCGTCGTAGTGGCCCGGGCAGAAGAACTGCTGCACCGGGTCTATGCCAGCTTCCAACGCGGCGGCGGCTAGCAGTATCTTGAATGTGCTACCGGGCGCGAAATTCTTCTCCACGACCACGTTGCAGGTATGCTCCTGCCTGAACGCTATGCGCGCGGCTTCGTCGGCGTCGGCACCAGAGGCCAGCATGTTGGAATCGAACTTAGGACGGGAGCACATGGCAAGAATCTCGCCGGTAGAGGGTTTCATAACCAGGGCACACGCGCTTCTCGGAGTTTCACGTTTCCACAGCGCGTCTATGCTCGCCTCGACGTAGCGCTGCAGCCCGAGGTCCAGAGTGAGCATGATGTCGAAACCGGCGACGGCAGGCAGTACCGCGTCTTCCTGGCCGAGAGTCGGGCTACCGGCACTGTCAGTGATTGATGTCACCGCAGAAGGCTTGCCGTCGAGCAGCAAGCGATAGCGATGTTCAAGGCCGCAGAGGGGTATGTGGAACTGATTGCGGGCCCCGACCAGATGGCATGCCAGAGTACCGTTCGGGTAGTGACGCTTGTAAGACGAATCAAGGGTAATACCGCAGACGTCGGCCTCACGGATGGCGGGCACTTGGTCGGGTTCGAGCCACTGTTGCAGGACGACGTACTCCTTATTGCGACGAGCCTCGAGCGTGGCCCTGATGGCAGTTTCGTCTTTGTTGGTAATCTGAGCAAGCTGGTGAGCAACGCCGGCAAAAGGCTCCTTCTTTTGGGCCATGCGGACGGGGTCGGCAATGAGGGTGTACGTGTATATGCTCTGGGCCAGCACAGTGCCGTCGCGGGCGAAGATGCTGCCGGGCACTGCCCTGCCCGTGCGCGGCTGAGCGGTAACTTTGGGAGCTATGTAGTGGAGGTAATAGTGGCTCCTGACTAGCTGAATCTCACCGAGGCGCAGCGCAATAAGGGCCAGTGCCACAAGCGCCAGACGACCCAGCAAGAGTGCTCGGCGCCGCTGTGGCTTATAGGTTTCTTCGGATTCGACCTCGGGCGGATATGAGTGATGCGGATAGGTCCGGGTGTGCAAAGTACAGTCCCCTCCCGGCATTATTGTCGGATGGCATTGACGTTGCCCGCAGCCTCTTCAGGCCATGCCTTACAGCAGGGGCTTCGGGCTCGGTCACTGCCCGAAGTCGTAGGCGACAATGGCGCCATGGGCAGGCGTTTGGGCAGCAGCTTCGAGCGCCTGACGCTCTGCAGCGGCTGGTATGACAGCCGCCACGCGAGTGTCACCTGTGGCCGCCGGCGAGAAGGCGTGCAGCGAAACAACGCGGCCGTTGACTGGTGCTTTGACCATACTATGGGTGGCTGCGAAGCGTTCGAGGTCTGTAGCGTTGCAGATATTGGCCCGCTCCTGGGCCAGATCGCTGTGAACTCTTGTCTCGGCAGCAATGAAGCGGTCGAGGCGGCGGCATTCTTGGTTCAAATGCGAGACTATTGTCCAGACTGTCACATGGCCAATGAGCAAGATGCCAACGACTGACATGCGAAGAATCGTTTTCCACTGGATACCCACATGAAGAGTTCCATCTCCCACGGTGTTTTGCCCCCTGTGAATCAATTATTGCCAATCGATTCACTTGATATAATTCGCTTTACGACTAGACCGCTGCAGGCATGCGGGCGTCTTAAAGCGCACCAAGCGCGAAACGCTGCGGAGATAGAGTGCGGTGGGGGGTACGACGCTGGAGCATTTGCAACGGCACTTGCATTATCGGGGGCTGGAGAAATTGCGTTGACCAATTGTGCGAGTTCTGCTATAATGTATCTGTCTGCTACTGTCGTGATCGTTAGTTTGGCTATTGCTGCGACTTATGCTGTGAGTGTAGTTTCGTCATTGATGACAACCGGTGAGGCGATTTTGTCGTACCCCACCACCTGCTGGGAATTCCGGAACACCGCAGCCTGAACGGCACCGGAACCCCAAGCGCTGGAGTAACTCTATCTCTGTCAAGGTTCTCTGTTCGATCAGAGCCGGGCTAATCAAGCCCGGTTTTGCGCTTTGTTAAGAGGTATCTTCGGCGGCATCGTGTGATAAGGCTGCCTGCTGTGTGCGTGCGCGGTTGCTGAGCAGACGGCGTGCCTGGTAGAACAGGTCGTTTGGGTCCAGAGGCTTGTTGACATCTTTCGTTGGCCAGATTTCCCAATACCCCATCTGTGACCGGTAGAGTACCTGGACTTCTGGCTGCTTGGCGTCGGCGAGACCGGAGCGGGTCAAGAAGCCGGCTGGAATCCGCAGCCTCCCCTGGCTGTCTATCTTGCAGGTCACCTTACAGTCAATCATCTGGCGTTGGATCTGATCGGCGTCGGGGTCAAGCCGATTATCGTCCAGAAGCGCCAGTATCTCCGCAGCGTTCTCCGCGAAAGCTTCAGGTGTGAACATACGCATGGAGGTGCTATCACCGTACGTCAATATGACCTTGTCGCCGAGCAGTTCGCGCTGGGGCTGTTTGAGCGTAATGCGACCACTGCCGTCCACAACCTGAGTGGTCATGTCTATGCTTATGAAGTTGTCCTGCGTCGGGGACTGAGGCATATCAGGCTTCCACGATTGGGAATGTATTGGACTTTGCAGCCATTCTCATCCAAGTTCTGCGCTATTTTTCCACAGTTCGCACATTATAGGAGTATTGTCTCGCGGTGTCAATAGGATTCGGAGATTTTTTCCGGGAAGCCAAATACTGCGTGTGCCTGAGAGGAAATCTGTCGCGATGGGGGACGCCGTGAGTGGGGATCCGAGATCTGCGGCGGAATAGACGGAGCCTTACGAGGTAAAGGGCAGTGGCCAGGGCTACAAGCATGGCAGCGCGCGTCAAGAGCTTTCGGCTTGGTTGGTGCTGGGCCTGGTAGGCCCAGATGCTCGCCTGAGTGGGGACTTGGGACGCTGTTCCGGCGACGTGAGCAGGAGGAGTGCTCGGCTGGATACTCGCTACGGTGGTATCAGAACTGTCCGGGGCAGGTAGGGAACCGATCGCAATAACATAGCCGTTGACTGGCGCCTTCACCATGCGGTGGTTGCGCGCAAAGCGTTCGAGGTCTGTGGCGTTGCAGATCTTGGCCCGCTCCCGGGCCAGGTCGCTCTGGATTCTTGTCTCGGCAGCAATGAGACGATCGAGCCGGCGGCTTTCTTGGATGAAGTGCGAGACCCTCGTCCAAACTGCCACATGGCCTATGAGCAGGATGCCAACAACGGTGATACGGAGAATCGTCTTCCACGGGATACCGATATGAGGAGTTCCATCTCCCACGGTATTTTGCCCCCTGTGAATCAATCCTTGCCAATTGATTCACTTGATATAGTTCGCTCTGCGACTGGGCCGCCGCAGGCATGCGGGCGTCACAAAGCGCACCAAGCGCGAAGCGCTGCGGAGATAGAGTGCGGTGGCGGGGTACGACGACGCTGGAGCATTTGCAACGGCATTTGCATCATTGGGGGGGCTAGGGCCTTTGCATTGACCAATTGTGCGAGTTTTGCTATGATGTATGTGTCTGCTACTGCCGTGGTCGTTAGTTTGGCTGTTGCTGTGACTTATGCTGTGAATGTAGTTTCGTCATTGGTGACAACCGGTGACACGATTTTGTCGTACCCCACCACCTGCTGGGAATTCCGGAACACCGCAGCCTGAACGGCATCGGAACCCCAAGCGTTGGAGTAACTCTATCTCTGTCAAGGTACTCTGTTCCATCAAAGCCGGGCTTGATGAGCCCGGTTATTGTTTTATACAGCTTGTGCGGCAAACAGACGGCAACTGCGGCAAGTTGTGGCTTCAGCGTCCGACGGCTTCAATGGCTTCTTGGTCAGGCTTCTGATTAATGGTCTGGCGTCAGCGGGCGCAGGTAACCACGGCGGAATAGCATGTCCTGTGGCGAGACATTGTATGGCGTCACGGGTGGTGCGGAATTCCAGAGAATGGTAAGTCAGAACGACCATTCTTCCCGCCCCGGGCCTCAATGCCGCTGCCATCGCCTCCACGCCGGCTCGCAGGTTATCCAACTCCTGGTTTGCGAAAATGCGGAAAGCTAGCATCGCTGCGGTGGCCGGATGGCGGCTGCTCTTCCGGCGGCCCCTGGGCAGCGCCGCCGCGATGACCTCCGCCAGCTCACTGCTCGATTCCATCAACTTGCGCTGCCGCGCTCTGCAAATCGCTCTGGCGATGAGCTTGCTGCGATGCTCGGATTGAGTGCGGCGCAAAATGCTGCGAAGTTGTGCCTCTGGCGCGGTGTTGATAATCTCGGCCGCGCGTGCGTCATTAGGATCTGCCATGCTCATCGCCAAGGACGTGCCCTGAAAACCAAAGCCGCGCTGGGTATCGAGAAGTTGGGGGAGGGCAACGCCGGCGTCGAGAATAGCTAAATCAATGTACTCGACGTCCGCCTCTTCCATGATGTGCGGTAGCTCCGTGAAGTTGCGGTTGAAGAGCTTGATCCTGTCGTGGTAGGGCGCTAGGCGCTTTTCAGCCAATGCCAACATGGAGGGGTCCCAGTCAATCAATACGCCTGGGCCATCTCTTGCCGTCTTTTCAAGGATCGCAGTTGCATGTCCGGCAAGCCCGAGTGTCATGTCAACGAGTACGTCACCGGGCTGAGGGTCAAGAATTTTCAAGGTTTCGGCCAGCATGCAAGGGGCGTGCAGGTGGCCATCACGGGGCATTTGCTCCCACCTCGGCCCGTTGCTTGACGCCTTCAACCAACTTGGCGTAAGCCATGTTGTACAGGTCGGCGTCATCGTAAGGGCTGCTCAATGCCTTGGCGGACCACAGCTCAAGCCATTGACAGTCGCCCGACGTCATGTGTATGATGTCAACAGCCGCATTCTCATCGAACAATCCGCCTCTGGCCATGTGCGGCTGAGGGATTCGCAACCGGCTCTGGCCATCAACGGTGGAGTGTGCGCTGGTCGCGATCATCTGCCGATATACTTCGCGGCTTTCAAGTTCGATCAATACGGCAGCCGCCTCCATGGTGGCCGTGCGATATTTCTGCCAGTTCGGCGGATCAAAGACCAGAATTGACTTTTGTGGCCCGAAGGCAAGGATGACTTCTTTGCCGACCATGTCAACATGTTCCGGCTTCAGCGTCACGCGCGTTTCGGTAACACTGTGGCGGTTGATCGCGATTGGTTCAGGTTGTTTTTCGGACGTCATCAGGGCTGTCTCCTGCTGACGAGTGCCCAATGGGCAAATTGACAAATCCTGTAGCTACCACCAGCTGCCAGTTTCTTGCAAAGCTCAGCCGCTGTGCGCCATGGAATTGCATAGTATATGGTTTCTGTGATTCATGTCAAGAACTTTTTTCATTGGTTTTCGGCATTATCATGTTATCTGCCGCAAGCCCCTCTGAACTAAGCTAGTTCGATCGGCGCCACAGCGTGCCCCCTGGTTGTTTTCGCACTCAATAAAAGAAGCGGCCCCGGTATCCGGGACCGCTTCTTCACGTCGTATGTCATTTGCAGGCAAGCTGTTATAGTAGCTTGCCGTCCGTGTCAGTCAGATGCATCTTGTGCCTTCGCCGTCTGCTGGGACCTGGTACCCACCCGGTCTGCGGATATGGCCGTGAAAGTGTAGTCTTTGTCCGGCCGGAGGAATTCGACGCGGGCGCTGTGGTCGGTAACAAGCTCTGTGTCCAGTATCGTGCGGCGCACGAGGCCGTCATCGGTAGTGAACTCGACTTGCGTAGTGGCGGGCCTGTGCGTCTGCCAGGTCACTACCGCCCACGGTTGAGCACCGTGCAAGCCCTCCTGCGGCGGATGTAGATCAACGACGGGGTTATGGATCCCCAGTCCTAATCTCGCGACGTTGCCGCCAAGAATGAGCAAGTCCTGTCGGGCAGCCGACCACACGGCCTTGTCGCCATGCCTGACCTCCCGGGCGCCTTGTGCGCGGAACACCAGAGAGTCAGGCGCCGGGCAGTCAATGTAGATGCTCTCTCCCTGCCAGACGGCAGTTACATAATCGTGCTGCATGTTACTGCCGATCACAAACTGACCACCCTCGCGCAATGCGCCGCCACTCTTTATGGATGCCTGTATGACCTTTCCAGTTGTGTCTTGCCGGATGAAAGCAACTTCGCCGTCGAATGAGAATTGGCCATATTTCCGCAATCCCGGCCCTTCGTGCGAGATGAGAAAGTAATCGGTCCAGGTGGTGACGGCCCTTTCAGCTAGCAAAGCTGCCACGCGCTCGCGTTCCTCGTCAGTCACCTGGTAGGCCTGGATCTCGCGCATTGCCAGGCGGCCGCCTTCGGGGCGCTCGACTCTCACGCAGATGCGGCTCGTGGTCAGCGCGTCGAAGCAAGTGCTGGTCGCAGTGTCGGGTAGCCGGGTTGTCTCGGCGTTGGCGACATCCTGCCACTTCTCGCCGTCCCAGTACTGGATGGTCATCTCGGTCGGCGGGTAGATAATGCCACTACCATTGAAGGTGCCATGATGCGCGACCAGCGTGTTGAGTTCCGTCGGCTTGCCAAAGTCAACGCCAAAGCGACCGGCCAGGGGCTTGCCCGGGGTGTATGGGGCGGAACTCGCCGCCGCGCCAATGCGAGTGACACCGAGCTTGCCATCGGTGAGGAGCTTCCCGGCGCCGCCACCAAAGCTGATGCCTTCGCCCGCAATAATCTCTATGGAAGCGTCCATGCCGGCGGCCAGATTCTTGCCGAGGTTCGTCTCTATGGACGCCGGATCGTGGGCGCAGCGATCCAACACGCAGTCAATTCGCATACCAGCAGCTTGCGTGGGCTTAAGCTCAGCGCCCTCTGCGGTCACCGGCAGGGCCTTGACACTGACCTGCGCGGTTGCGTTTTCAGGTGTCGGGAAGAGCACGTCGTAGAAACTGACCGGCGCCTCGCCTTCCCTGGTATAGACGTATAGACGGCGACGGCGGACTTGGTGCGTTTGAAGGTGCCGCTGGTGACGATCCAACCCAGCATCGCCTCGCGGGTCATGCAGTCCTTCTTAAGCATTTCGGTTTCCTGCGCTTCGACTAAGGCGGCCACCATCCCATCGGTATAGGCGGGAATGACCTGGACGTTGGCAGTGGATTCGTGGGTTGATGAGGCGGCCAGGGTGGTGTCGTCGAGGATGGCCTCAGCACCTTCCAACTGCATGGGGCCTGCGAAATGGAAGAACTGCTCGTACTTGTGGCTGCCGGTGCCGTTGAGCAGGTCGCACAGGATCCAGTAGTCTGCG
>JALGTY010000145.1 GCA_029821145.1 Candidatus Zipacnadia bacterium | reverse complement strand
GATGGCGGGCAAGCTTGTGCCACGCGGCGAGGAAGGGCGCGGGCCGGTCTCCCGAACGGTTGCATGCAACGGCGCAACCGTTCGCTCGGCACGGCCCCTCCAACGGCAAAGGCAACGGCGGCCCTCACCCCCGGCCTCACCCACTTGACCCACTCCTGCGGAGTGGGTGCCCGAGTGGGTACCCGCCACGGGGAGAGGGGAGCAAGGCAACGGCGTCGGGTTGCACCAACAGGGCGCATGCGATGCGCCCCTACAACGGCATTGACAGGCTGGAGGCGTGGCCGCAAACCTCTGGCCTGAGAATAGCACCCTCGCTACGGGGCTTTGATGCCCTTCTACAGAAGCTCCTGCAGCCGCCGCACCTTACCCAGTAGAAGTGCTTCTCTCCCGTATGGTAGTGCCTGGAGAGGAATAGTCGCGCGCCTGAATGCCCACAGAGATGGCATCAATCTTGCTGCTGTCCAGGGAAATTCAAGCCGGCTTCGCTCTCATCCGGCACTAGTGGCTGGCAGCGAGTGGCTCTTCTTCAACGACCTCAACGGCGAGCCGCTTTTCGGCTTCTTGCTCTTCCTTGAGCGTCTTTGAAAGGCGAACAGTGATGGCAGCGAATATCCAGAAGTAGATGCCGGCGGCGGCATCATACAGGGCCCCGCCGATAAGCAACTGTGAAAGCAATACAAACATTCCAGCGGTCATAGAGACAAACAGGTAGTGATCTGCATTATCTCTTGCGCTGCGGGCCGCTGCGATAGCACCGCGCGTTGCTACCCACAGCATCCAGAGCCAGAAAAACAGCCCGGGCAGTCCCATCTCGGTCAGGACTCTGCCGAACTCGTTTTCAATCCATTTGATCTCACGTGCGCCGGCACTGTAGCGGAGCCCTCCGTATATGCGGCCGCTGCCTACGCCGGTTGCGACGCCGTAGCCGAGCGGGTATTCAGAGACTTGCTTGAGAGCTTGCCGGAACGGATGGGAGATGCGCCTGAAAACGATCTGCGGTGTGATTGGCTTGCCGATCCGCTCACCACCGGCCTCAGCGGCGGCCATCATGTAGTTGATTGATATGAGGCCTACGAGGGCGACAATGGCGACGATAAGGATTTTGCGCCGGGCCAGCAGCAAGAACACTACCAGGCCGACGGAAATTCCGAGCAATGAGCCTCGGGTACCGGATGCGATTAAACCGCCGGCGGCGAGTACAGCAGTGCCAAAGAAGAGCCCGCGACGGACCATGCCTCTGTAATATAAGGTCAGACCGAGGCTTACCAGAATGACGAGAGCGCAGAAGTTGCCAAGATACGAGGGGGCATTGAAAATGGAGATGGCCCGTCCGGTGTACCAGAGAGTGTGCCGGAAAAGTTCCACGCTGGCCCGCAAGTGCTCGTATCCCATGATGCTCTGATAGATCCCATAGGCAGCAACCGGCATCGAGACCAAGCACATGGTCTGCAACAGGCGCACAACCCTGGCTTTATTGTTGAAGGCAACATAGACCGGATAATACAGCGGAATCCACAATACCCAAGAACGCACGCCGGCCATGGCGAGACGGAGACTGTGGGTGGATGGCGCGGCTATCATCGCGAAAGCGTACCCGATGAACAGGATCACCGGGACCGTCAGGCGCTGATTGAGCCAGCCAAAATCCTTGCTGCGGAGGCTTGTGTACAATAGGCGCACAAGCATGAATGCAAGCATGATGTCTTTGGCGGCAAGGGTGAAAAAGGACGGGGCTATGGCCTTGTACACGCCCTCGGTCAGCCCAAGGAAAAGCAGGCCGTAAACAGCAAATTCCAGCGACACCATGGCGCCGATAAAACCGGTAACCCACATGAGGGCCGTGATGCTGTCCCAAACGCTGCCTTTGATACCCAGCGCAATAAGCCCCGTCGCGGCACCGACGCCGGCGGTGAGCGCGGCAAACAGTATTGTCACGTTGACAGTGCTACGTATCCGCATTGGATGACCTCACAGCGTTCGGCTTGCGTGGTATTCTAACATATATTGCGGGCAGTGAAAGTTGTTTTTGCTAAACTCGGGCCAGGCAAGGGCATCGGGTTAGAGCGAAACAGGCGGGAGTCGCAGCCTGGCCAAGGGAAGTCATTGAGCCTCAACAGACGCACCCTCATTGCAGGTAGCTACTCACCTTGCCCTCACCCCCTTCCCCTCTCCCACAGGGAGAGGGGAGAACAACAACGGCACCCTCACCCCCGGCCTCACCCACTCCTTCGGAGTGGGTACCCGCCACAGGGAGAGGGGAGAACAACAACGGCAACACCGACAGGCGAGACGCCGCATGCAGGAGGACTACAGATGAAGCAATCCAAAACCCGGGCCAGCCGCCGACGCGCCAGAACCAGTATGGCGACGGCGCAAGATGATCTCTGCGTATTGCTGATAATCATGGTGGCCGCCACCTCTACATGCCTGGCGCAAGATGCACAGGAAGAGGCAACAGTGCCAACCACCTTCGCGGACTCGGAGGAGAAGCTCTATCCGCCGGATGTGAAGGCAGGCGAGTTCTTCGCGCAATTGCCACGGTTCGGAGATAATCTCTTTGAAACGGCGCCGGCCGAGGCGGTAGCACTGCGCTACAAGGAGCAGGCATCGGCAGCCGCCAGGCCGGAAGAGGAAAGTCTGCTGGTGAGCGTCCCGGTGCCGGCCGATTATCTGCTGGGACCGGGCGATGAGTTGGCGATCAGATGCTGGACCGGCGCGGTCGAGCACTATGCCGACACAGTAGTAGTCTCGCAGCAGGGCACGGTGTATGTGGAGCTTCTGGGGGAGCTTGCGGTGCACGGGCTGACCCTGGCTGATCTCAGGCAGATGCTGAAGCAACGGTTCGCGGGCTTTTACCAGGACACGCAAGTGACAGTGACGATGGCGCGGATCCGGACCATAGATGTCTATGTCACCGGTGACGCGAAGTGGCCGGGGCGCTACAGCCTGACCGGCACGGCAACGGCATTCAGCGCACTCTACCGGGCCGGCGGCCCGTCGGAAATAGGCAGCCTGCGGAGTATATCACTTCTGCGCAAGGCCGAGCCGCCCCGCAAGGTGGACCTGTATGCGTATCTGTTGAGCGGCGACCGTTCCGGTGATGTGCCACTGCAATCCGGGGACACGATATTCGTCAAGCCGGCCGGGGCAATGGTCGGTATCGCGGGCCAGGTGCGGCGCGAGGCCCGCTACGAGATACAAGCCGGCACCACACTTGCGGAGGCCGTACAGATGAGCGGTGGGCTGGGTGCGGCGGGCTATGCGCCGAATGTCGAGGTGTGGCGAGTTGCCGAGCACGCAGACAGACATGTGCTCAATGTGAACCTCGCCGAAGAAGGCGACAGTTTCGCGCTGCAGGACGGAGATCTGGTGCTGGTGCGGCCGGTTGGGGGTATATGAGGTGGGGGAGAAGGGGCTTGATCTGGCCGACTTGCTGGCCCGAGCACAAGGGCCCACAGACACAGCGTATGTCAAACAGGGCGCGGTCTGGCGACTGAATGATGATAACCAGTACGAGATGCACACATTCGACGTGAAGCTGGCGATGGCCGGAGAGCGCAGGCACAACCTGGTTCTGGCACCGAATGATAAGGTGTTGGTGTATCAGAAGGAAGAGGTACTGCCGCCGCAGAAGGTGTCGGTAACCGGTGCGGTGGGTAACCCGGGGAGGTTCGCCTGGGTCGCGGATATGACCGTGAGCGGTTTGCTGCTGCAAGCACGAGGGCTGCTGCCGGATGCCTATGTCGAGCGGGCGGATCTGCTGCGCATCGGGCCGGATCAGCGGCGGCAATTGGTGCCCGTGGACCTCGCAGCGATTCTACGCGGTGACACGGAGGCCGATATGGTGCTGCAGGCCGGGGATCAGCTCACAGTGTACGACCGGACTCAGCGCGGGGCGCCTTCAATCATAAATGTGTCAGGCTTTGTGAACAAGCCCGGGGAATACGAGCGCTACAGCGGGCTGCGTGTGAGTGACGCGGTCTATCTGGCCGGTGGCTTGAGCGCGGCAGCCGGGCGCACAATACTATACTCCAGGGGCAAGAGTCTCAAAGAGACCGAAACCATGCACCTCGTGCTGACCAAGACCGACGAAGGCTTTGTGGTCGAGCCGGACCTGGTGCTTGAAGACTATGACCATGTGGCCGTGCAGGGCCTGGGCGAGATGCTGGTCAAGCCGCAGGTGGTGACGATAGAGGGCAAGGTGAAAAAGCCGGGCGTCTATACGCTGCAGCCCAGTGCAGAGGAGCCGGAGACAGTTTACAGGCTGCTGCAGAAAGCCGACGGCCTGCTCGAGGACGCCAACCCCTGCGGCATCGTGGTCTATCGCACCCAAGCCGCGCTGGCACCGGAGCTACAAAGTGACGAGACCAAGCAGGTGATGCGTACATTCAACCGCGAAATGACCGGCAGTGCGCCGGAGGCCGAACTGCTGACCGAGCAGGAGAGGTCGGCGGCGATGGGCGGACAGATCGAGGCACAGCTCGGCAATGTGTTCGGCTCGGGAGACACCATCGCCATAGTGGTGCCGCCAAGGCCCCTGGACCTCAAACAGTGGGCGCAGGCGATCCCGGTTGACGGCCACAGGCTGCTGCGAACCAAGGGCGGCGAAGGTGATGTGGAGCTGCGGGACGGTGATGTGGTAGTGGTGCCCAAGATGAGCAGCGTGGTGTCGGTGTTGGGGACGGTGGTGCGTCCGGGTGCGCTGCGCTACCAGCCGGGTAAGAGCTATCGAGACTACATAGAGATGGCGGGCGGGACCGCTGATGACGCAATGACAGCACGCACGGTAGTAATCCGCGCCAATGGGCAGACCGAACTGGCGCATAAGACCGAAGAGATCAGAGCCGGCGATATCATCATAGTGCCGTCTCAGTACCTGGTGCGGACGGTGCAGAAGGACAGTACCTGGACGCGAATGTTGAGAACACTGGTGGGTATCGCGACGGCGATACTGGTATTCTGACGAAGGGTGGCTTCAGAATGGCCGAAAAGCCTAATGTATTGCTGATTATGTCCGACCAGCATAGCCCACACGTGATGGGGTGCGCGGGCGATGAACTGGTGCGGACACCGAACTTCGATGCGCTGGCAGCACGCGGCGTGCGTTTCGAAAATACCTACTGCGCGTGCCCACTGTGTGTCCCCTCGCGGATGGCCTTCCTCACGAGCCGACACTGCCAGGATACTGAGGTGTGGACGAACGGCTGCACGCTGGCGTCCGATATCCCGACCTTCGCCCACGCACTGGGCGCGGCGGGCTATGATACGGTGCTGGGCGGCCGGATGCACTTCGTCGGCCCGGACCAGCGACACGGTTTTCATCGAAGACTGCTCGGGGATCTGACCTGCTCGCATCCCGGCGGCCCCGCGCCGAACCTGGGGCCGATACCGCTATCCACCACCGGCCAGAGCCGGCCATCGGTGGAGATCTCCGGGCCCGGCCGCAGCGCGTACCAGGCCTACGATGATGCGGTCGCGGACACATGTAACGACTACCTGCAGGAGCGAGCCGGGGAGGATAGCGACAATCCATTCTTGCTGGTGGCGGGCTTTGTGCTGCCGCACTGCCCGTTCATCGCTCCCAAGCAACTCTACGACTATTACTACGACAATATGCACCTGCCCGAAATCCCGTACGGCTACTTCGAGAACATGCACCCGGTAATGCAAGGCTGGCGAGAGCGTCGGGGAATACATAATCTGAGCGAGGAAGAGATTCGCAAGGCGCGGGCCGGCTACTACGGACTGGTGGAATATTTCGACGGCATCGTAGGCCGGCTGCTGCAGGGACTGGATGAGGCCGGGCTGGGGAACAATACGGTGACTATCTATGTCTCGGATCACGGGGAGTCGGCGGGCGAAAACGGCCTGTGGTGGAAAAGCAACTTCTACGAGGCGTCCGCAGGAGTGCCGATGATCATCTCCGCACCCGGGCGCTACCCCAAAGGTGTCGTGCGCGATGAAGTAGTCAGCCTGCTGGACATCGGCCCGACACTGACAGATATCGCCGGAGCCGAGCCGATGCCGGCGATATGCGGAAGCCGCCTGACGCCGCTATTGAGCGCCGATGAAGCGGACGACTGGCGAGATGAGGCGATCTCGGAACTCACCGGCTCCGTGCGCGGCGACCCGCCCGGGCGAATGATCCGCAGCGGCCCCTGGAAATTGATACAATACCACGGCTACGAGCCGATGCTGTTCAACCTCGACGAAGACCCCCACGAATTCACCGACCGCGCCAGCGACCCGAAATGCAAGCAGATCCGCGACAAGTTGCAGGCCAGAGTGACGGCGGACTGGGATCCGGATAGGGCAGAGGCGGTGCTGGCCCGGCGTGCGCGTGACAGGGAACTGCTGGTCAACTGGCGGCAGGCCTGGGAGATCGAAGACGCAGACCACTGGTACGCCCCCGACTCGGCAAACGTCTGGCCGGAAACGTAAGGGCTTAGGGAGAGAAGTATGCGGGCCCCTCCGAACGACAGCCCTCACCCCTTTGCTTCCCCTCTCCTACAGGGAGAGGGGAAAACTGCAACGGCAACGGAGTCGGGCAGCCCTTCGGCAAGCTCCCTTCGGCAAGCTTAGGGCGAACACGGCAGGGCCTACGGGAAGCCCGACTTTGAGGCTTCATAGAATCTCGGACGTGTAGGGGCGCACGGCGTGCGCCCGTAAGTCGTTAACCAAGCTGCACCAATAGGGCGCATGCCATGCGCCCCTACAACGGCAACGGGATTGACAGGCTGGGAAACGGAGTCGGGCAGGATGCCCGACCCACGGGGTTCTTGGGGGAACGCCGACCTACGCAACAACAAAGGCAGGGCCAAGGTACCCGACACTGAGCGGGGACAGTCCCTGAAGGGACAGTCCCCTCAGCCCATTTCAGGAAGCAACGGCATCTATAAAGCCCGCGCCGGTAGGAACTGCGCTCACTCGTGAGGCGCCAATCGTCCTGCTCCCAGGACGAGCCTGGAGCGGGTCAGGGCAAGGGTGCGGTCGTCGTGGCTGGCGATGATGACCGTGCGGCCCTGCTGGTTGAGGCCGACCAACAGCTCCAGAATATTGTCCGCATTGTCACGGTCCAGCTCCCCGGTCGGCTCGTCGGCCAGCAGGATGTCGGGGTCGTTGACTACGGCGCGGGCCACCGCCGCCCGCTGCTGCTCGCCGCCAGAAAGTTCGCCCGGCAAATGGCTTGCGCGGTGCCCGATATTCGCCGTCTCCAGCACTTCCTGCACGCGAGCCTCCTTTTCGGCCTCCGGCATCTGTACGGGAATCAGCGGCAGCATCACGTTTTCGAATACCGTCAGCGAGGGCAGCAGATGCGCGCTCTGGAAAACAAAGCCGACTGTATTGCGACGGTAGCGGGCCAGCTCGTTGTCGCTGAGGTCATTCAGGCGGAGGCCTGCGAGGGTGACATACCCGCTGGTGGGCCGCTCGAGGCCGCCGATGATGTTCAGGAGAGTTGACTTGCCGGCACCCGACGCGCCCTGAAGCCCCAACAGCTCCCCCGCCTCGATGCCGAAGCTGACCTCCACCAGGGCGGTCACCGTCTCCCCGTCGCGGTCGAAGGATTTGCTGATGTCAACGGCCTCGAGGTACATGTGTGTCCACATCTCCTAGAGCAATAATGACCAAAGACAAATGGCATTCGCGGGCTGGAAGCTAAGAACGGAAAAAGCCCGGCTTTTTCGCGTTCTTACCTGAGCTTCGCGTTGCTTGCGAAGCTCAGGCCGCGCTACGCGTCTTTAGGAGGTATAGTGTATCGCAACTGCGCTAAACACTGCTCTCCAGGGAGAGCGAAAAGGAAGAGCCCTCTCTGGTCTGTGCGTCTCTTTCGAAGTGCTTATCAGATGCGGCGGAGGGCCTCGGCGGGAGCCAGAGCGGCCGCTCTACGCGCAGCAATGAAGCCAGCCGCCGAACCCAATATCAATGCCGTCAACGCGCCGACTGCGAATATCAAAGGCGATGGATAGAAAATTATCTGGGTGCTGAGAAGCGGCTGAGTAGTGGCGCACGGCGGGTATGATGCCAGCGCCGAGGGCAGCTCCAATGTCGCCACATAACTGTAGCCCCAGGCCACTACCATGCCCAGCACCGAGCCGATCAGTCCACCGATGATGCCGACATACAGCGCCTCGGCAACGAACATACGAGCCACCTGGGCGTTATCCCAGCCGATGGCCTTGAGGATGCCGATTTCCGGCACGCGGCGGGCAACGCCGACCAGGAAGCTATGCAATATCAGGAGAAAGACGAAGACCAGCACCAGGGCTGAGATCACATACAGTGTCCGACGGGTGACCTGCGCCAGTAGCGCGGTGCCGGCATCCACATTCTCCGAGCTGGTGATGCTCACCCCGGGGCCAATCTCCTGCCGCGCCACGGCTTCCACCCGCGCCGTCTGCTGCCGGCTTTCAAGCGCGACGAAGATAGTGTCCAGGACCTCATCGTTGCCATAGTCGCTGTACATCCGCTGGGCGATGTGCAGGGGGATGAAGGCCTCGGCCTCGGCAATGCGCGCACTCTGTGCCAGCGATATCAGCCCAACGACCTCGAACACCGCCTTCGGCCCCAGCGGGATCATATCCCCGACTTTGTAGCCCTTGGCGTGGGCGTAATCTTCGGTAATCAGCACGTGATAGTCATCGCCACCGGAAAGGTAGCGGCCTTCGGTCACCGCGCAGCAAGTGCGGCGGTCCTCGTTCTCGTCCGGCTGTTGCAGCCGCACCGGCCCGAGCCGTCGCTTGTGCGGGTCAATGCCGGCCAGTACCGTCGGATGGCCGTTGTAAAAGGCCCACAGCATCAACACGCCGGAGACCTCTTCCACCTCTGGCAGCGCCTGCAGCTTCGCGAGAATCCCGGCATCAATCTCGGCAAGGTCCTTAGGGAGTTTGACCAGCGCGAAGGGGCAGGGCTTGACGCGCTTCTGTATTACCAGATCGGCACCGGTGGCATCGAGGGAGTCCTGGACCGCTGAACGTACGCCGTGGGAGATGGAAAGTATCGCCACCAGCAGTGCCGTCGCTGCGGCAATCCCGCCCAGCGACAATAGCGCCGTACTGCGCCGCCGCCAGAACGCCTTCCACGCGTACCTGAACAGCAAAAGTGCTCACTCCTCACTTGGGGGACAGTCCCTAAAGGGACAGTCCCCCTACACCAGTCGCGTACCACCCGGGGACTGTCCCCTCACCGTGTTTTAAGAAGCAGCAGCGTCCTTAGGACAGTACAGCTCGGGCCTCCGGGCTTAGCCAGTGGCACCCGCCTGGTATCTATGGAGTGTCGGGGCGGAGGTAGCGCTGCTGGTACCAGGTGCGGCTCAACTCTGTCAGGCCGGCTCTGGTCACGATCTCTGCCAGGAGTTTCTCAGGCGCGATCAGCCACACGGGAAACAGCTTGGTGCGACCATTGATTCTCAGCGCCACACGCGGGGGTTTGCAGAAGCCGCCGAGGTCTATCAGACTCGCCTGCTGAATCTCGGCCCACACAAGCTGCCTTTTGCGGCCCCGCCAGTCGGTTATCTCCATTGCGTCCGGCGCGACGACAACTCTGCCGCGTTTGCCTTGCAACAGGGCCCGCACCCATACGTAAGCAAAATACAGCGCCAGCAGCACATAGACGGCCGCGAATAATGCCATCTGCCGTGCCACCCGCAGCAGGAGGGGGTCCAGTTTGCCGGCCGCCTGGGTCGGGCCCTCGGGGCCCTCGCCTTGCCAGGGGCGTATCTCCGCGGCCAACCGACGCGTGGTGCTCTCCGCACTAGCGACTCTCCAGGCGGTGGATACATTTGCCGCCGCCGAAAAGCCCCACGCCAGCACGACCAGGCCCACCGCCATCTGCCACCAGGAGGGGACCACAAACCGCCATTGCAATGTGTCTGCCGGCATCGCTTGCCCTCCAGTCCCATTGGGTGCTGTACGCACGACCACACGCCCGTAGGTTGCTTGATGTTATTGAGAGAGTTTTGTGACGACCCCGTTACAAGAACTTACCCCGCAGCATCTCATCTGTCAAGCCGAATTGTCTTTTCCTCGTCCGCTGCCAGGCCTGCCGCAATGCAAGATACTCCCCGTCCAGGTACATTCTCTGCGCCCGGAATGGCTCGCGCCGCCTCGCCATGCAGGGCCAGCACGAGATCAGTGCAATCGTCATCGGCGGTATTTCGCACCACTATCTCCCCGGCGCGGCTCTCGACCTCCACCGCCTGCCGTCGCGACCAGAATCTCGCCAGCTCGCCCGGCAGCGGATTCCACCACCTCGGCGCATGAGCCTGGTAATACTCCAGCAGGCCCTCCAGGATGCTCACCCAAGTGTCCGGGGCTTGCTGCAATTCGGTCTGCCGTGCAAAGGTGCGCTGGTGCCAGTTGAAGCAGGCATAGCCGCTGCCGGCGATGATGATATCCAGCCCGCGCGTTCCGTCCGCAATCGCTTCTTTCGTGCCCCGCTCCGTGCCTGCACCGTAACAGCCCGTGACGATGCCATCCTCGATCACGAAGCCAAATTCCCAGATGTCCAGGGGCCGGCCGGTGGCCGTATCAAGTGGGGCATAGGGGAGAACCGTGCCGCATAAAAAGGCGGTATCGGTCTGCTCGGCATACCAGGTGCTGTCATACAGGAGGCCGGCGGCGGCTTTGTACTTCAGCGAATCGGGCCAGTTCGTCAGATAATGATTGCGCGTACCGAGCGGCTTGTGGCCAGTGACCTGCTCGAAATAGGCAACCTCTGCAGCGACCTCGTCGGCAGTGCGATGGCCCAGCTCATGGGGCGCGATCTCCCAGCCCTTTTCAGCAAGCTTCTGTGCCGCCTGCATCACCGGCTCCTCAGTGACCAGATACCCGGGCGTGGGCAGCCAGTACTGCTGCGTCGGCGCCGGCGAAAAGAAATAAAACGCCGACTTGATCCCGAAGCGGCTCTCCAACTCCCGCCATCTCGCGAAATTGAAATGCGGGTTGTCGCTCTGGTCCTGCCGGCCGCGGAAGGCCCTGTCGGCATATACCGAGTCCACGTCATGAGTCAGCAGCATCCCGTTGAACTTGATCTCGCCGTCAATCGCCGGATGAAACCACCTGGTCGCCATCACCAGGCCGAGCCGCTCGTAGCAGTGGCGCCGCAGTGAAGAGGTCCTGGTAATCGCTGACGACCGGCCGAGCGCCCCATTTATCTTCGAGCGCCGCCCACAGTGCATCAATATAGCGGACAAATGACTTGTAGCCGGGATTGCCAGCCCACGAGAAGCGGGACAGGTACAGGCCGATGGTCTCGAAGATGGGGGCGTTGAAGATGATGCGGAAGGCCTCGTCGGTGGCGCAGAACGCCGCAGGCTACATCGCCCTCGATGTCGCGTACGCCGCCGAATACGGGGAGGGCTTCTTCACCCACCCTCACCCCTTGCCCCTCTCCCGGGGGGAGAGGGGTAACAGCTTTGCCCGCCCTCACCTCTGGCCCCTCTCCCAAAGGGAGAGGGGAGTCAGGCGCGAACTCGGCCTGCAACTCGACGCGCAGGATCGGCCAGACTTCGCCGTAATCCGGCCCGGGGGACGGCTCGCAATTGACGCAGATCTGCCCGGCAGCCGGGTCAATTACCAGCGCCGCCTCATGGTCATCGCCGGCGTCAGCTTCAACGTACGAAAGCCCGATCATGTCGAGCAGTTGGCGAGTGCCGTAATACGCCCAGGTGGATTGCAATTGCGGGTCGTCGGTGTGCTGCGGCGTGATGATTACAGGTAGCATCGAACCAGGCCCTCCCAGGGTTTGATGGGGGATATTCGAAGGTGCAGTCAGTGCTTCCCCACGGGCTGCAGGTGGCGGTGGAGGCGCTCGATGAGCTTGCCACAAGTAATCCGGCGCTGACGCATGAACATGTAATCCGCATAGTACCACTCGGGACCGATCACCACCGTCGGGTA
>JALGTY010000144.1 GCA_029821145.1 Candidatus Zipacnadia bacterium | reverse complement strand
GAGTTGTCGTCCATGAACTCCTGAACCGCATCCTGCCCGCGCGGCGGTTGCTGGTCGGTCTCGGCGGCTACGATGTCGGCGACCAGTTCCACCTTGTAGCGGTTGTCGCGGCCCTGCCAGTACTCGACCGCCTCCGCAGCCGTCATCTCCGCGCAGGTAAACGGCACGTCCCGGGCGACTAGCTTCACCATCTCGGCTTCTATCTTCTCCAGGTCCTCTTCGTTGAAAGGCCGGTCCATGTGAAAGTCGTAGTAGAAGCCCTCTTCGATGGCCGGGCCGATGGTCAGTTTGGCCTGTGGGAAGATGCGCAGCACCGCATCGGCCATCACGTGAGCCGTGGAATGCCAATAAACCGCCTTCCCCTCGGGGTCATCGAAGGTGAGGATGGCAAACTCGGCATCTTCCTGCAGTGGCTTTTGCAGGTCGGTGATCTGCCCACTGACCTTGGCGGCCACGGCGTCCCTGGCGAGCCCGGGGCCGATTTCTGCGGCGACCTGCAGGGGGGTAGTCCCCTGGGGCACCTTCATCTCAGAATTGTCGGGTAGAATCAGTGTGATCTGGCTCATGGGACTACCTCCTTCCGTGCTGATTGGTTGATGTGCGGCCAAAGCCGCGACTTGCGGCACCGTGTCGGGCTGCCCTTCGGCTTCGCTCAGGGCGGTAGATCTGCCCAACCGGAAGCCCGACCTACGCGTGTATTGTATCGCTGATTGATCTGTCGAATCAGAATTTGTGAAAACGCCGCCGGCAACTGATGCCCGCGGCTGTCGCTATCAAGTGGTGGGCGCTGGTGGACTTGAACCACCGACCTCTACCGTGTCAAGGTAGCGTTCTTCCCCTGAACTAAGCGCCCGCCGGGATGCTGCATTATACCAGACTGCAAGGGAGGTGTAAAGCGTAGTGAGCGGCGTGGCATCACGCCCTGCACCCGATCACTCATGGCGTAACAACCTGAAAGGCGCTTTCCCATCCCAACGACAATAGGACATTTTCACTTTGCACAAGAGCGGACATTTCTACTTTGCGTTGACAAGAAACCAGCCGTTCCCAAGAGGAGAACGACGCCTTCGTGATGAAATTACTATGGATTCCGCCAAACTCAAGGCAGGCGGCTCGCCCATACCACCCTATCCAGCGAGAGGCAACGGCTATGTTTCCGGCCGTCAGGTTCACAATCTGTGTGGGAGACGCGCTCGGCGATTGCAGCCAAGGCGCGGACCATGCGACGCCTGCGGATGGCGAAGACATCGCTGTGCTCAGTGCTCGTTTTCTCATGCAGGTCGGCAAGACCGAGATAGACCTCGGGCTGCGGCCCTTGAACATGACGCTGGCCGCCCTTGTGCACCAAACGCCGCTTTTGCTCCCGCAGGCGGCCGAGGACATATTCGCACAATGGCTTTGGGCGCAGAATCCGGAAGCCGCAAAGCTGTACCGCGATGCCTTGGATCAGTCGGTTGATTTCCCCTCCCGAGTCGCCTGGCGCATTCGCGGACCTGCTGACATCAGCTTTCCCGACTTGCCGGTGGAGGCGTTGGCGGGCGGGGGGATCAACGCGCCCGCAGTTTATCGCGAAGTCGCCAAGTGCCCAAATCCGTTATCCACCTCTGTCGGCAGGTATCTCCCGCCGGTCGGCTCCTGGCGGGTGGCCCCGGTCTCTTTGATCCCGCGCCACCTCCTGCCCCAGCAGCGCGACCCGTCACGCGAATATGACGCCATTGCCCGCAGACGCTCACCCACATTGGAAACTCTCGACATTGAGTACGCGCTTACGCGACAGCGCCTCGACCGTCTGCTCAGCCGCTTGGGCGAGACACACGTGCAGGTCTTGCACCTGATCGCTGACACCAACAAACAACAACAGGGGCTCTTGCTGCAGGACGGCGCTCTCACCCCGCTACAGTTGGCTGAGATGCTCAGTGCCGGTGGTTGGCACGAGCTGCAGTTGATAGTCATCAGCAGTCCGGGGCCGGAAACGGCGCGTGGTGGCTTCCCGTGGGCGCTGATGAAGCTGCTGCCGATCCGAGCCATGCTCTGTTACCAGGGAGCGCCCAGAATCACTGCCGCCCTGTTGCCATTTACCGAGCGGTTCTACGGAGCGCTGGGCGCCGGATACAGCGTTGATGAGGCAGTCAGCCGCGCCCGCGCGATTGTGTGCGAGAGCGGGCGGTGCAGTACCGCCGATGTGCTTTCCCCCGTGCTGTACCTGCGCGAGGGAGGGGAAGCACCGGCCATCAGGTCCGGCGATCCCGGACTTGAAGGGGTCCTGGCCGCTGCCGACGCTATAGCCAGTGCCCGGGGAATCTTTGATGACCCTGATGTGTTCCAACTGGTCGGACAGATCCCCCTCCTCCTGTCGCAAATCCATAGTCGTCTGAACAACGTCGCTCAACAGCAGATCGAGGGCCTGCGGCAGAGCAGAGCTGAGCAATCTCGCATGCTGCGAACTGCCGGCCACAGGACCCCGTCAACCTACACCGTCTCAGCGGCGGTTGCAGAGCAGTTGAGGAAAGTGCTGAACATGGCTCCCGCACCCGCCCACGGCGAGGCAGGAAGGCCAGCAGCCGCGCCGCCGGGCCTGTACTGGCACTGGGTTCTCCAACAGAGCCAGCGTTCCGTGGCCAACGTCATATTCCCGCTGGATCCCGGGCCAACAAACCTGTATCGCGTGCCACCACAAGCGGCATGGATAACCATCGAACGCCACCGGCCGGCGGCACCTGTCTATATCGCTGTGTCGGCGCAAGGCCAGGAAATAGTCGAAACCGACCGCGACGGCTCAACCGCGATACTGGACATAACCCAGTGGCCAACTCCGCTTCAGACACTGCACTGTAGCACCGACGAAGACGAGGCGTATTTTGCCCAACTCGAACGTGACATCGTGGCATCCGCCGCCCAGACCGTCCGCCATCTGCTGGAGTTCCATTTTCGGGAGGTCCTCAATCAGCCGCCGGCTTCGAACTTCCCCCAAGGGCTTCTGCCCGCTACGCTTCTGCGCGGAGGATTGCGCACATCAGGTCTGAAGCTCCATGATGTCACCCCCGCCACCCACAACGATCTCATCTGGCCCCCAGGGGTCTGTCTGCTCCAGGAGGACAATGAAGGCCCCACCACTCTCCTCATACTGCGGATGCGACCCCAGGCCGAGATCACGCAGGACAGTGAGTGGCGCGGGGTGGAAGACTTCTACAGTGCCGCATCCGAGACCGGTAATGCCCCAAGCGTGATATACGTTGACTTGTGGCCCGTTGACGAGGTAGCTTTCTGGGAGCCGTCACGACTTGTTGCCCCGCAGACCACAGCTTCCTGGGTGTGGGATCAGCTCCCACAGGCTATGACCGAGTACCGCCAACTATTGCTCCAGCGACTGTGGGAGTGGTGGATCGGAGCTTTGCCACCGGAGAACCAGCATGTCTGAAGAGCATCTCTATCCAATCGGCTGTCGCCTCCAGGGCGTCATCGAGCTCCTGGGCACAACTCTCGGCACCGACGAGAACACCCCTATCCGCGTCCTGTTGCGCAGCGCCTCTGACGCCAATGCTCTACGCGCTAAACTCGCAGCACGCCAAGGTCTCAGCCCCTCTGAGCTTGCTCTGGGCATCCGGGTAAGCATCGAGTCGCAGCAGCGAGCCCTGACCGTCCACGACAATGGCATCGGCATGACCGAAGAGGAGTTGCGCCGACACCTTGGCGACATAGCCCAGATCGTGGCCCGGCAAACACCCCGTTCGCTGGAGCAGTCCGAGCCCAATACCGAAGACGACTATATGCGAGCCTTCGCGGTCTTGCCCTTGCACATGGTCGCTTTCGCCGACGAGGTAACCATAGACACACTCTCGCACAAGCCTGGCAGCACTCCCTGCCGCTTGCGATACTGGGGTGGCGAGCAGTACGAGTTGCGACCAGGCCAAGCTGAAGCCGTCGGCACCTCGGTGACGGTGTCTCTTAAGCCGCAGTATGCTCACCTGTGCGATGCCGGCACGGTACCGGAGCTGCTGCGGCTTTTTGGCGACTATCTCCCGTTTCCCATATTCTGGGAGGACCGCCAGATAAACACGATGTCACCACCGTGGTACCAGAGCGAGGCCACCGTGGCCGACTATGCAGCATTCCTGCGCTCCCGCTACCCACAGCTTCCGGCTCCGCTGCTGGTAATTCCCCTCTCGTTACAGCGCGGCCCCATAGAATTGCGGGGAGTCTTGTGGGTGCCGGGCCAGCCGCTATCGGTTCTCGACGAACAGTTGGGGCGCACGGACATTTACTGGCGGCGCATGTTGGCACTCCCCAACGAGGCGGGCATGCTGCCACACTGGGCCAGGTTCATCACTGGCATCGTGGACTCCAACCTGCCGCCCCAGCAACTGTGCTACTCCGATGCCACCAGCGCAAGCGGCTTTCATCTACCTGCCGTCCTCGAAGAGGTACTCCTCGACGCCTTCAAGCAGATACTCATCGAAGACCCTGAAAGCTTTGCGCCCCTCGCCCAGCGCCATGACCAGTTGCTCAAGCTCGCCGCATTGGAAAACGACGAACTCTTTGAGCTGGTCGCAGACCATTTGCTTTTCACAACCGCATCCGGCCGCAAGTCCCTGGCCGAATGCGTCTCCGAAGTGGTGCAGACGACCGGCAAACCCACAATACGTTACCAGTCCATGCCACTGGGCTCGGTCTGGGCTGTGTTCCGCCAGCACCGCCTATCCGTCATTGACGCCAGCGCCGGCCTGGACGAGGCCATCCTGGAGAAGTACGACCGGACTAACCCCTCGGTGGAACTTGAAGACATCGAGGCAACAGAAACGCATTTATTCGAGGAGGTCACCAACTCCAACTACCAGCCGCTGCTGGAGCTTTTCAGCGAGATGGAGCCGCCGGTCACTGCTCGCCCCGCACGCTTCCAACCCGTGTCAATAGCGGCCATAATCTCACCCACCCGCGATGACCCGATGAGGCCCCAGTTGGAGCAGCTCTTCTTGCTTAGCCAGATTACTGGTGTTATGCCTGCCGAGGCCCGCTCGGCGATGCAGCGGGCGCTGTCCGCCGGGCCGCCCACCACCACGCCGAAGATCCTACACATCAACGTCGATTCCCCGGTCATAAAGGCGATGCTCCATGCTCTGATGGCTGACCAGCGCGAACTTGCTGGACAAGTCGCCCAGCTCACCTTGCTCAGAGCCCAGATAGCGGCGGGCGGCCTTACAGATTCCGGCCAACTGCGTGATCTCAGCAACGACCTGCTCTGCAGGGTGCTGGGGTATCGCGACGACGGCCAACCTCTCCAGCCCCAATGATCCATCGCCATCCACGCCAAGCTTCCCCTATTATGACCCCGTTCGCCGGCCCTCTCACAGCGCCTTCTCCCACTTCCCGCTCGCCCAACTCCGGTACGCGCTGGTGATGATCGCAGTGGCCAGCATCCCGTCGTAGCCATCGAACCCCGGCGTCCGCCCCTCGTCAATTGCCTCTGAGAAATCCTCAATTAGCGCCTGATGCTTGATACCCTCCGGCAGCGGCGTCTCGAACTCCTCCGTCTCCCCATACTTATCCAGCACCAGCTTCGGGCCGTCGAACGGAGTTGCCACCAGCGCACCATTGCTGCCCCGGACCTCGAACTCGTCCACCGCCTCCGGCACGTTCCAGTACGTCTCACACACCAGGTGCGCGCCATTGGCGAATTGGCAGAGCAGCGTCTCGGTGTCAGGAGCTTCATAGTTCATGGTCAGCGTATCGGCCATGCCGGCCACCCGTTGCGGCTCCCCGAGCAGATGGCACATCACATCCAGGCGGTGGCTGCCCACATCCTGCAGCGCCCCACCGCCGCCCTGGCCCATCCGCACCCGCCAGTATTTCGCATCATCTTTGCCGGGGTCATAGTAGGCGCCCAGCCGAATGCGCGCGCTCAGCGGCTTCCCGATTGCCCCGCTCCGGATTAGCTCTTTCATCTTACGCGTTTTCGGCCAGAATCGCCGGAAGTACGCCACACCCAGGTGCACGTCATTGCTGCGAGCCGCTGCTATCATCCGCCTGCAGTCTTCGGTCCTCAGCGCCATCGGCTTTTCGCACAGCACGTGTTTGCCAGCTTCGGCGGCGGCTATAGCTTCCCTGCAATGGCGGTACACTGGCGACGACAGATAGACTGCTTCGACGCGCTCATCGCCAAGCAGCGCGTTCAGGTCATCGTAGGCGGCTTCGGCCCCAAACTTCTCCCGCAGCTCTTCGGCGCGCTTCAGGTTATGGGAGAAGAATGCCACCAGCTTACTGTGCCTATCTACGGCCATCGCCGGCGCAATGGCCTTGTTCGCAAGATCCCCGCATCCGATTATTCCCCATTTCAGTGTGCCCACATCATCACTCTCCCAGCTATCAGTTCGGAGTACGGCCGTTTTCTCCTCCATGCCCATCTGGTCCTTCCCTGACAATATCCCCACTCCCGTGCAGGAATATCCCCGCCCCAAGACAAACTCTTATACCACGCTTTCATTCACAAGGACGGCGGACAAGGTACTCCGACTGGCAAACACGAGCCAATGAAGAATGCAGATGGTGCAGAAACCCGAATAATCCTCATCCGCCACGGCCAGACGGCGTGGAACCGGGAAGAGGTCTTTCGCGGGCGAGCCGGTGTGCCGCTGGATGATGTCGGCTTGCAGCAGGCCGAAGCGGCGGCCGCCGCCCTGCAAGAGGAACCCATCGCGCTGGTGGTGGCAAGCCCCCTTTCCCGCGCTGTGCAGACGGCCCGGGCCGTCGCGCAGTCCCACAAGCTGCCGGTGGTGAACGATGATGCCTTCACCGACATAGACTTCGGGCAGTGGCAGGGAGTCCCGGCAGCTCAAGTGCAGCAGCAGTATCCCGAGCTTTACGCGGCATGGCTGACGCGCCCACACCATGTCCGTTTCCCTGGCGGCGAGGACCTCAACACCGTCGCCGCCCGCGCATTTGCCGGCATTGAGGCCCTCGCTGAGTGCCGTGTTGCCGAGACGATTGCGCTTGTTGCTCACCGCGTGGTCAACAAGCTACTCATCTGCCGCGTGCTGGGCCTGGACAGTTCCCATTTCTGGCAGATTAAGCAGGACACTGCTTGCATCAATCGTTTGAGCTTTGGCGCCGATGGCTGGGTGCTGGAGTGTCTCAACGACACCTGTCACCTCCGCCATCTGTCCGCCGCTACCGGCGATTTCTGAGCGGCCGCCCAGAGCGGGAGAGCAAGCCTCAGAGCCGCGAGGCCTCCCAGGCACCCGCGTACTAACCTAGCCGGTTGGACTAATTCGCTCACCTTCCTGGGCTTGCCCAAGGTTGCCTGTCGTAGCGGTATTTATTGCCCCCTTCCCGGGTACTCGCGCCAAAGGCGCGGGTGAGAAGGGGGCGGCAGATGGCCATCTGCTACAGTGAGCTATGTCGGCTATCTATGGGGTAAAACAACCCTAATGCTATGCAACAATATCGGCTCTCGAGTTTCGGAGGGTGACAGCCTCTCCAAGGTTCCGCTTCCCGCACCGCACACGCTTCGTATGCACCCAATCGGCATGCAACAATTCAACTGCGACCGATCTATTGGAAAAACCAATAAAACGTCCAACACGCACCGGGGGCACTCCCCTCTCTTGTCTCCCCACCTCTCCCTACACAACCTGCCGCCTTGACTGCTCATGCACCAATAAGAAAGTGCCCACCAAACTCTGGCGGGCACTTAAACCTCGCTCCCCTTGCCTCAGCCCGAGGTACTAGAAGCGGTTTCAAAACCTCGTTTTCGGAGACTCACAGGCTAGAAAGCCCCGCCTTTGCTAAAGCTACGGCGGACGGGATGGCGGGCCAGCTTGTGCCACGCGAACGCGTT
>JALGTY010000143.1 GCA_029821145.1 Candidatus Zipacnadia bacterium | reverse complement strand
CAGCAGATACTCGTACCGCACTGGCGCGCCGGAGGAGGACAAAGCTGTCGCCGAGGGAAAGATGGAGGAGCCAAAGCGTAACATCATCTCCACACAGGATTATTGCCGCCGGGCGCCGCGCTGGCACGAGGCCGGGGCCGATGGAGTGCACATCTTCAATAACTGCAATGACCCGGGTATCGAAATCCTGCGGTTGCTCGGCGACCCTGACAAGTGCCGGCAGATCGCTGATCAGACGCCCGGCTAACCGGCTGAAGGAGAGTATTGTATGTCCTATCCATTGGACATTCCTGCTGGCGCGTATCATATCGTAACCGCACCGGAGCACTGTGCGTGGCCGAACCTGACTTTGCTGCCAAGTGGTGGCGGTCATCTTCAACCAACCCAGCCACGGCAGACTCGAGGGTGACGTGGAACTATGGGTCAGCAACGACGGCGGCGACACGTGGGCGATGCGAAGCCAAATTACCCAGCACGAGGCCGGTACCGTCCGCATGAACGTAGCCGCCGGCCTCAACCAGAAGGGTGAACTGGTCGTCCTGTGCTCCGGCTGGGACCTGTCCAGAGGCACTGCCGAGTGGCCTTATGGGCCGTGCCTTTTGCCACAAGTGTGCATATCCGGCGACAACGGACATACCTGGGAGGTTGTGGGTGAACTGCAGCCGCCAACGGAAAAGGGGCCATGTACCATCCCCTTCGGCGACATCGTTATCAATGGCGAGGAACTGATATGCAGCATCTACCACGGCGACAACAGGACCTGGAACCAATCCTGGGTGCTGCGCAGCAAAGACGGTGGCCGCACGTGGGGTGATGCCAGTCGGATTGACGGCGATAACCATGACGAAACCAGCCTGCTGCTCACCGACAGCGGCAGATTGCTGGCCGCCCTGCGCTTGCTGCAGGGAGCAGCCCCGGAGAACGCAAGCAGCGCCGAGCGGCAGTCGGCTCCGCTGGTGCTGTACACATCGGACGACCAGGGCCGCACGTGGGAGCCGCAACAATACCTCAGCCTGCCGGGGCAAGTGCCCGCACATCTGCTGCAGCTTGCCGACGGAACCATCCTGCTGACATACGGCAGCCGGATTTGGGAATGTCGCGGTGTCGTCGGAAGAATCAGCCAGGACGATGCGCAGACCTGGTCGCGGCCCTTCACGCTCGTCGCGGGATTCATGCCGGGCAGTGACCACGGCTACCCGTCCAGCGTGCAACTCGAAGGCGGCGATATAGTCACCGCCTACTATTGCAGCGCATCCCCGTGGTACCAGCGCTATCACATGGGCGTGCTGCGCTGGAATCTGGACATGGTCAACACCACGATGCTGGGAGCGTAGCCTCTACAGTAAGCAGACATGAAAGGAAGAAACGAAAATGGCCTATCAGCTTGGAATTCCGCACGGGGCGTTTCATACGGTGACGGCTCCGGAGCACTGCGCGTGGCCGAACTTGACCTTGCTGCCAAATGGTGAGATAGCAGCCGTGATCTTCAACCAGCCGAGCCACGGGGCGATGGAAGGCGATGTGGAGCTATGGGTCAGCGAAGACGAAGGCTACACGTGGGCAATGCGCAGCCGGATCACCGAGCATGAGCCCGGCACCAACCGGATGAACGTGGCCGCCGGCCTGAACCAGAAGGGCGAACTCCTGGTGCTTTGTTTCGGCTATGACCTGGCGACCGACTTCGGTGGCACCCAGCACTCGCACGATAGCTGGCTGCCGCCCCAGATCTGCATATCAGCCGACAATGGGCACACATGGGACATCGTCGGTGAAATGGCAGCGCCGGCCGATGCGGACAAGTGCGTCCCCTTTGGCGATATCGTCATCAATGGCGATGAGCTGGCCGCGTCGGTTTACACCAGGCACCAAACCCCGGAGCCACGGAAGAAGTACCCCAGCGATACGTGGCTGATGCGCAGTCGCGACGGCGGCCGCACCTGGGGCGATGCCAGCCTCATCGAGGCGCAAAGGTTCGGCGAGACCGCCCTGCTGATTACACGGCAAGGCACATGGCTGGCAGCTTTGCGACTCAAGCAGTTTCCCGCCGACTACGAGCCGGAAGATGTGATGAATCGTCAGCGCTTTGTCTCCGGTCCGAATGTGTTGCTGTTTGCCTCCGGTGACGCGGGGCGCACCTGGGAGCCACGGCAGTATCTGAGCCTGCCCCAACAGCATCCGGCGCACCTGCTGCAGCTTGCCGATGACCGCATCCTGGTCGCCTACGGCAACCGGATCTGCGAATCGTACGGAGTGGTCGGCCGAGTAAGTGAAGACGGCGGGCAGAACTGGTCCCGGCCCTTCACACTTATCGGCGGGCTAATGGATTACGACTGCGGCTATCCCTCCTCGGTGCAAGTGAACAACGGCGACATCGTGACAGCCTATTACTCGAAATGCTCGCCCTGGTGCCAGCGCTATCACATGGGCGTGCTGCGCTGGAATCTGGACATGGTCAACACCGCGATGCTGGGTGCGTAGCCTCTACAGTAAACAGGCATGAAAGGAAGAAGCGAAAATGGCTTATCAGCTTGAAATTCCGCACGGGGCTTTTCATACGGTGACAGCGCCGGAGCACTGCGCGTGGCCCAACTTGACCTTGCTGCCAAATGGCGAGATCGGGGCCGTCATCCACAACCGGCCCAGCCACAGTGGCGTCGAGGCGGATGTGGAGTTATGGATCAGTGGCGACGGCGGCGACACATGGTATCTGCGCGGTCAGATTACCCAGCACGAACCGGGCACCAATCGGATGAACGTTGCCGCCGGCCTGAACCAGAAGGGCGAGCTCATCGTGCTCTGTTCAGGCTGGAATCTGGACAGACTCAACCGCAAGGTCGTGGAGGAGGACTGCCTACTGCCACACGTCTGCATCTCCGGCGACAACGGCAACACCTGGGAGCTTGTCGGGGAGATGCCGGTTCCGGACGATGCCAGAAACTGCATTCCCTTTGGCGACATCGTCATCAACGGCGACGAGTTAGCCGTCAGCGTGTACAGCGGCGAATACACCCCGGACGGCCACCACACCAACAACTGCTCGCGGCTGGCGCGCAGTCCCGATGGTGGCCGCACCTGGGGCGATTACAGTCTTATTGGCGCGGCCAATTTCAATGAGACCGACCTGCTGATTACCGGCGACGGCACCTGGCTGGCGGCCGCACGCCTGCTCCGCTTCCCCAGCGACCTTGAGGGCGGCGGCACCACCGGCGCCAACCTGATCCTGTTTTCATCGCAGGATGCCGGCCGCACATGGGAGCCGCAGCAGTACCTCAGCCTGCCCAGCCAGCACCCGGCACATCTGCTGCAACTCGCCGACGGACGTATCCTGCTCACCTACGGAAGCCGTATCCCGGAATGTCGCGGTATCCTGGGGAAGGTCAGCGAAGACGACGGGAAGAGCTGGTCGTCGGCATTCACCTTATGTACCGGCCCACTCAAGCATGACTGGGGCTACCCGTCTGACGTACAGCTACAAAACGGCGACATAGTGACGGCGTATTACTGCAAATGGGCGCCGTGGTGCCAGCGCTACCACATGGGCGTACTGCGCTGGAATCTGGACATGGTGGACGTCGGGATTTGAGCGGGCTGAACCCCGGGCTTTCAGAAACGCAGCCCTGACAATTCATGAAGGGGCGACCATGGAGCGCGTTTTCCCTGATGATGTGCTATCCAAGCGCGAGCGAGTGGCGCGTACGCTGGCCCTTCAACCCGTGGATCGGGTCGCTCTGCACGAACAGCTCAGTTACAACCCCGGCGTGATCGCCGATTGGACTGGCAAGGCGGTCTCGGGCTTTGAGTATGATGTGGAGGACATCTGCTCGGTCGTACGCCGGACGATGGACACCTGTTTTCCCCCGGTGGCGCCCCGGGGGACAGAGCGCGTCACCACCCCCGACGGCTTTATCCATCAACACGACAACTGGACTACCTGGCGTGTCAGCAGGCCTTTCAGTGACGTGGCCGGGGCGCGGCAGTGGCTACTGCGCACTCTCGACACCTGGCGGTCCGAACCCTTTGACTCCAGTGAGGCTCGCAAGCGGTATCGCCGGCAGATGCTGGACCTGCAAGCTCTGGTCGGCGAGACGGTGATCATCAACTACAGCCAGACTCACTTCTGCTCGACTTACGACGCCATGGGCCTGGAGCTATTCGTGTACTTCGTGGAGGACCACCCGCAGGACCTGGACGACTTCCTGGAAGTGTCCGTGGCACGGGAGTTGCGGCGGATTCATGCCGTGGCCGACCGCGAGTTGTCGCCGGTCATTCTCATCGCTGAGGATTTCGCCACCAAGCAAGGGCCGCTCTTCTCGCCGGCCTTCCTGGCGCGGTACCACTTCCCACATGTTCGCGCCGTGACCGAGGCCTGGCATAGCCACGCCATCAGCGTGCTGTATCACAGCGACGGCAACTACAAAAAGGTCATCCCCGATCTGCTCGCCTGTGGTGTGGATGGCTTCTACTGCTTGGAGCCGGCCGTGGGTATGGATATCGTCGAACTCAAGAATAGCTGGCCGGAGGTAGTCTGGGCTGGCGGCGTGGATGGCGTGGACCTGCTGGAACGCGGCACACCGGAGCAGGTGCGGGCGGAAGTCCACCGGCACATCCGGGAGACGAACGCTCTGCAGACCGGGGGCATGCTGGTGGCTTCTTCAAGCGAGATCAACCCACCCATCTCTCCTGAGAATTTCAGGGCGATGGTGGAAGCGGTCGGCGAGTTACGCAACCCGGACTTCGGGGATAGCCCGGCCCCAGGCGACAAACTCATGTGTGAATAGTCGAGGTTAGTTCTCCCGGAGTATCTGTTTAGCGTATTCAGCCAACTAACCTCTGACGCGTAGGTCGGCCAGAGCTTTGCGTTGTTGGCAAAGCTCTGGTGACAACTGCGCAAGCTCTGCTTGCGCAGTTGTCAGCTTCCAGCCCGACTCGCCATCGCCAAGCTCCACGCTAAACACATACCTCTCGGATGGCTTGCAAGCCGGCTTCGGCAGCATCAGACAGCAGCGTGAGATCAGACGAAAAGGCCATGAACAGCGCCCCGCGCCTCAGCCAGTTGATGGTGCTTTCCACCGTAAAGCAGTGCATGCCCGGCGCGACGCCGTGTGCAGCCGCGCTCTCGAAGATGTCGTCAATGGCGCCCACCACCGTGGGATGATCATACTGCCTCGGCAGGCCAAACGATAGCGATAGATCATTAGGGCCGACGAAGCTGGCATCAATGCCCGGCACGCTGAAGATCTCGTCGCGGGCCTCCCAGCCGCGCTTGGTCTCCAGTTGCACCACGATGATATTGGCCTCATTTGCCTGTGCGGGGTAGTCGGGCGATGCAACCTTGGTATAATCATCATGCGCCCCGCCCGCTCCCCAGCCGCGCGTGCCCTGTGGCGGGTACTTGAGCATCTCGACGATACGCTCGGCCTCTTCGGGCGTCTCCACCCGGGGGATAAGATTGCCCGACGCGCCCAAGTCCAGGTAGCGGGTCGGCCACTGTCCCTCAAATGCCGGCGCGCGAACAATCGCGGTATAGTCAATGTCCCGCGCGGCCTGAAACAGCCATGACAGCGTCTCCACACCGGGCCGGGAATGCTCGGTATCGAAGATCAGGAACTCGAATCCGCACTGCTGGGCGACACGGCAGGCGGCCGGTGAGTGCAGGTGCGTAAACATCGTGCCGACAACCGGCTGTCCGGCCTGAAGCTCTTGCTTGATTTGCAGACTATTCATCAAAACACCTCGAATGGCGATTCGCTGATCATACCTCAGGACGGCTCTGGCAATTCACAATATGAGTTCCCTCTTGCCTCGCCGATACCTGCCGATGCAGGATAAGGCGGCCGGCGGCGGGAAATTGAAATGCAGCGATATAGGAGATTTCGTCGCCTCGGGGAGGTTTGAGCCCATGATACTGATCGCTTCGATGTCCAGACCGGAGGAGCACGACAAGACCAGCACTCGCGGGGACCTCAAGCGCAAATTCGAAAAGCTGACCGGCGTTCCGGCGCTGGTGCAGCATTATTCGGAGATAACGCCGAAGCTCGTGGACAGCTTGCCGATTGAGGCCATCTTCATCACCGGATCAGGGGTGCCGTGGCCCGAAGTGGACCCCAGGAAGCTCGACGGCCTCTACGAGGTCATGATGGAGACCGAAATCCCCACCCACGGCTCGTGCGCAGGCCATCAATTGCTGGGCTTCTTCTTCAACAACGATTTTGGGGAAATGGACAAACTCGAGGATGAGTTCACGCGCAGGCTGCGTCCCGGCGAGCCGGTCAGCGTGTCCGAGAAGTATCCGGGTTGGTATTTGCAGAGCGGGATGTATGAGATAGAGATTATCGGCCAAGACCCGATATTTGCCGGGTTCGGCGACACCATGATCATGGATGAAGGCCATTTCTGCGAAGTCAAGACGCTGCCGCCTGATTTCATCCATTTGGCCCGGGATGACAACTGCGAAATCCAGTGCATGAGGCACAAGGAGCGGCCGATCTACGGAGCGCAGTTCCATGCGGAGGCGTGGACCGAGAACTACCAGGACGGCAAGAAGTTCATGGAGAATTTCTTCCGGATAGCCGGGCTGATTGATTAGTGTGCAAGAATGTATCCACACGAACGACTTTGGGCCTCAGGAGGTTTTGACAATGATACTCATGGTTTCAATGGAGAGAATCGGCGAGACGTACAAGACCTCATCCGGGCATCACGCTCTGAAATGCAAATTTGAGGACCTCACCGGCTACCCCGTACTTGTCCAGCACTACAGCCAGGTCACTTCCGAACTCGTGGACAGTCTGCCCGTTGAAGCCATCTTCATTACCGGCACAAGCGTTCCCTGGTCTGAGGTTGACCTGAAAGAACTGTACGGTCTCTATGATGTAGTGAAGAGCACTGAGATCCCCATCCATGGCGCATGTGGAGGGCACCAGCTTCTGGGCATTTTCTTCAACAACGAGCTCCGCTCAGTGGATAAACTGGAGAATGATTGGATGCGCAGGCTCCGCCCCGGCGAACCGGATAGCATGCCGGATTATCACCCGGGCTGGTTCTCTGAAAGCGGAGTGTGGCAGGTGCAGATTATCGCCGACGATCCCATATTTGACGGCTTTGAGGGCTCCCTGATGGTACGAGAGGCGCATTGCGGGGAAATCAAGACACTGCCGCCGGACTTCGTGCATCTGGCCCGCAATGACAACTGTGAAATCCAGGCCATGCGGCACAAGGACCGGCCAATCTATGGCACGCAGTTTCATCCCGAAGCGTGGACTGAAGAGTACGAGGATGGCAAGAAGTTCATGCAGAATTTCTTCCGCATCGCCGGGCCGATTGACTAGCAGCAATGAGCGATAGCGGCAGGGGAGAATGAGAAATGACTAAGCTGGCTGTGGTGCAGACCGATTGTGTAGTGGGCGAGGTGGCGGCCAACACCGCACAGGCCGTCGAGTTGCTCAAGCAGGCCGGTGCCTCCGGGGCCGAGCTGGCGGTGCTGCCGGAATGCTTTTCGACCGGCTCGGGTAGTATGGCGGCCGCATCCGGATGCGCAGAGTCTGTGCCAGGGCCTTGCAGCGAGGCGCTGTGCGAAACCGCTGCCGAGCAGAAGATGTGGATCGTGGCCGCAATAGCGGAGAAGATCGAAGAAGGTCTCTCCAATACCTCGCTGGTGATAGCTCCTGATGGCACGCTGGTGGCGAAATACCGCAAACGCTTCCTGTATATGCAGGAGGCCGAGACGTTTATCCGTGGGAATGAGGGCCTGGTAGTGGATATGGGATTCGTGAGCGCCGGCATCAGCATCTGCTACGACTACATGTTTCCGGAGTACGTGCGGGCGCTGGTCAACAGCGGGGCGAGACTGCTCGTGCACTCCACTGCATGGCTGACAACCGACCTGTGCGAGGAGTGGAAATACAATGCCTGGGAGATGTACCGGGCACAGTCCAGGACCCGCGCTGTGGAAAACGGGATCTTCCTGATGACAGCCAATCACGGCGGCAAGTATGATGATGACGATATTCTGCGGCCGGTGGGCCGCTCTTGTATCATCGCGCCGTGGGGGGAGATACTGGCCGAAGTGGACATGGGAGCAGGCGTTGCGGTGGCGGAGGTTGACTTCGCCGATATCGAGAAATGGGCGGCCGACGCTGCGCCATATCTGGAGGATTACCGCAAATATCCCGTCCCACCCATCCTAAACGCGTAGGTCGGCC
>JALGTY010000593.1 GCA_029821145.1 Candidatus Zipacnadia bacterium | reverse complement strand
GCCGGTATCTTTCGGCCTGTCCACGCTTGCAGGCGTCATCTTAGTAGCCGCCGCGGCCGCCTATGTGATCCATCTGCTCCGCCTCAGATCCCCCGTAAAGCCGGACCAGTACGTCCTGGCGGTGCTTTTGTGCTGTATCGCAGCTCTTGGCATGATGGCGGGGCTGTATCTGGCTGAGGATTATCCGCATGCACGCACGGCACGCGCCACCGTCGCCATCGCGGCTCTGCCCTACTATGGCGAGGCGGTCTTGACCGATGAGGTTAGCGATCTACTCCAGAGCTACGGTGACTTCGAGGGTCTCATCTTGACCTCGCCGGCACTGCTTGAGTTGGGACACAGGTTGCTTGCTAGTGAGGGCATATTCCCTGCTGATAGCCCCCGTCTAACCTTTGGATATACCTCCGTGCGGATGACGGCTGAGGATGTCGCTAGCGGACTGGTCGCCAGTCTTTTCCTCGGCTTTCTCGGCGTTCTGACGCCTGCGGCACTGTTCCTGGTGGCCATGGCTGTTACGGAGCCCAAGACGGCGCTCGTGAGCGCTCTGCTGGCCGCAGTGATACCTTCTCTACTGCTATTCGTCCCGAGCATTGACGGCCTTGGGACGGTAGTCGTTCTCTGTGCTCTGGCGGCATTCTTATGGTCGCTACGGCGGGAAAGCTATGCCCTGGCGGTGTTGTCGGGTCTGCTGTGGGCGGCGGCGTTCTTCTGGAGCATCGGGCTGCTGGTGCTGGTGTT
Source organism: Candidatus Zipacnadia bacterium (assembly GCA_029821145.1). Taxonomy (GTDB): domain Bacteria; phylum Armatimonadota; class Zipacnadia; order Zipacnadales; family UBA11051; genus UBA11051. The sequence goes on along the minus strand of JALGTY010000593.1, from coordinate 1,468 downwards.
GCCGGCGGCGGCTGTGTTGACATACTACATCCGGCGGCCCGGCCAGCGGCGAGCCGCCCTCGCGCTATCGGCAATAGCCGCCGGAGTATTCGCCCTCACATTTGTGGTGTTGTATCTCGCCGCAGCCTATAACCCGGTGTCCAACATCGCTGAGATACTGCGCTCGCAAGAACAGATAATGGCCAGGGCCGGCCGCGGCCGCCTGGCCTGGACCTTCGTCAACCTCTACGATTTCGGCCTGTTCTTCGGCCCGATGCTGGCGGTTACCTCGCTGGCGGGCCTGGCCTGTGCGCTGTATGGGTCCGATCCACGCGGCACTGACAGCCAAGGACGCCTGTCCCACGCGACTGGCTACATGGGTATCGGCTTGCTGGCCGCGTTCGTGCTGCTGGACGCCTCGGGCAGCACGCGTGGTGAGGTCGGCCGCATCTGGGTCTTTTTCATGCCGCTCTTTGCCATCTATGCCGCGCACCTGCGCTCGTATGTCGCCCACAGGTGGCAGGCTTGCTATCTTGCTCTGCTGCTTGCCGCTCAGCTAGCCACTGCTATCTGCCTGTTTGCCTATATCATTCCCGTCCAGGCATAGCCCCTTGGGGGAGAAGGCGATGCCCGACCTTCGCCGCATAATGCGCTACTGCAGTGCCGATCCCTGCTGCCGTATGCTGGTGCAGATGGCCCAGGATGCCGTTGAGCCGCTTTACCTCGTTGGCGGCGCGGTCCGGGATATGGTGCTGGGCCGGCCGCTGCGAGACTGGGACTTCGCCGGCACTGGCGCGATGGAGTTGGCCGCCAGCTTCGCAAATGTCAATGCGACCGGTGTGGTCGTCGACCGGTGTGGTCGTCCTCCACGAGGACCAGCCGACTGCACGCGTCGCCGTTTGGGATGAGAACAGCCAATGCCATGCCATCTTCGACTTCTCCCAGTTGCGCGGAGACAGCATTCAGGAGGACCTGGCCGCCCGCGACTTCTCGATAAATGCCATCGCCTATGATCTCGCCGAGCCGGAGCTGATTGACCCGCTTGGCGGCATAGGTGATATCCGCAGCGGCATTATCCGCGCCTTGGGTCAGGACAATCTGCGGGCCGATCCGCTGCGCTGCCTGCGCGCCTACCGGCTGGCGGCAGAGCTTGGCTTTACCATCGAGGAGCGGACCCGCGAATGGATTCGTCCGCTGGCACCCGAACTGAGCAAGGTCGCCGGTCAGCGCATTGGCGACGAGATGTATAAGCTCTTCTACCCTCCCCGCGTCTCCGAGACCATTACCATGATGGACCAAGACGGCGTGCTTGCGGTGATCCTGCCCGAACTGGAAGAGGGCCGAGACATGCCCCAGCCGGCCATGCACCACCTCAATGTCCGCGACCATATCCTCGCCTCCGTAGCCGAAATGGAAAAACTCATCATAGACCCGACCGGTGCCTTGCCCGCCTCCCACGACGAGCTTGAGGAGTATCTGACACGTACCG
>JALGTY010000142.1 GCA_029821145.1 Candidatus Zipacnadia bacterium | reverse complement strand
CCGACTGCCCGGGGCTGCCGCCACAAAGCCACAGAGGGAAACGCAATGAGCCGGCGCTGATGGTCGAAACGGCGGCAAAGATCGCACAAGTGCGGGGCGTCAGTGTCGAAGAGACCGCGGCGCAGAGCACTGCAAATGCGCGGACTCTACTGGGTTTGCGGCCGTAGATATCAAGAAATCCACACAGTTTTCCACATTTGCCGAGAACCATAGACGGCTAACGGGGCAATAAACGGCCCAATATCAGTTTCCCACAATATTCACAGAAACACATCCACACGGGGTCTGCACATTCTCCACCCCAGATGCAAACCGCTTAGGCCCGGCGGCAGCGGGGCTCCGGAGATTGCAGCCGCCTGCCAGCAGTTTTCCACAATCTCTGCACTGTTTTTTCCCCAGGCTTTTCCACAAATGCATCATTAGGGCAGGGGCTTGCCTGTCACCGGCGCCGACCTGCAGCCGAATAGCGGCCTTATCAACATTGAAATCGAGCTTGCGGGGCGCAGACACGTACTGGGGCGGCCCTGGGCGATTTCGCCAGTGAGTTAGCGTCTTAGGGCGATCGGAAACGCGGATTGGCGACTGGTTCACCAAGGTCATGTTGCCGCCTCAGGCGAACTTGCTCGCTGAGCGACCACGGCGAATTGCCTGTGCTGAATCGTAATTGCTAGCCTTGTGGCCTGCAACGGAAATGGACATACAAGGACGCCTGTCCTCCAGGTTTGTTGGAGTGGCACGGCCCTTCCTGCTAGTCTTCCTGGACGACAGGCTTCCTAGCCTGTCGAGGCCTCTCCGAACAGCAACGGCATGGACAGGCAGGGATGCCTGTCCTCCAGGATGAAGTTTGGGGGGGAGGGGGAGTCGTCACCGGCTGCCTTGCCTGTCCGCTCTTCCAACGGCCCAACCTGAGGAGTCACGCTTAGTATTGGAGGAAGCAGTATCATTCGGTAAGTAATCTGAGGAGGCCGTATCATGCAAGTAGGTTTCGCGTCTGCAGACATCACGCCCTCGATCGGCATGGAAAAACCGGGCGGGTTCAGAAAAGGCTTTCACCGAGCGATCCATGACCCGTGCTGCGCCAAGGCGATAGTCATCGAGGGCGATGGCGAGGCAGTGGCGCTGGTCGGGCTGGATACGCTTTCGATCAAGCGGTCGGTGGTTGAGGCCGCGCGGGCGATGATCGAGGAGAAGACCGGGATACCGGGCGATCACGTTATGGTCGGCGCCTCGCATACCCATGCCGGAGGTCCGGTGATGGGGGCCAAGCCAGGCGATTATGCCCACGCCTTCGACCCGGAGCTGTGCGAGCGCCTGGCACAGGAGGAGTCCACAGCACCTGATCTGTGCTACCTGGAGCACCTCACCAAACAGATTGCCACCGCGGTGATCGTGGCCGATGCCAACAAAGAGGAAGCGCTGCTTTCCATCGGCCGGGGTCACGAGCCGACGGTCGCCTTCAACCGACGCTTCAAGATGAAAGATGGCACCACGATGACACACCCGGGCAAGGGCAACCCGGACATTATTGAGCCGGCCGGGCCAGCGGATCCCGAGGTCGGGGTCGTCGGCTGCTGGCGGCCCAACGGTGATTTCCTCGGCTGCATCGTCAACTTCACCTGCCACGGCACTACGGGCAACCTCGGAGCATCTGCCGACTGGATCTACTGGATGCGGGAGTGCATCACCGGTGGCATGGGCCGTCGCCAGGGCTTCGGCCCACAAGTGGGCAGCGGCGAAGTAGTATTCCTCAACGGGGCATGTGGCGACGTGACGCAGGTTGACAACCTGTCAATGCGGGAGTCTGAATCCGGCCCGAAATGGTCGCGGCGCGTCGGGCAGAAAGTCGGTGCCGAGGCACTCAAGGTGCTTTGCATGGCCGAGGCGACGGAACTGCTGCCGCTCGGCGCGCTGCAGAAGATCATCAGAATCAAGACGCGCGAGGTGAGCGAAGAGCGCTTCCAGGAGGAATTGGCGGTGGTCAAGTCGGGCACCCCTGATGACCACAACTGGCTCTTTGCCCGCGAGGCCGTCCTCCTCCACGAAGCCAACAAGGTCGAGCCGGAAGTAACTTGCGAGGTTCAGGCGATACAGATCGGGCCGGTGGTGTTTGTGTCGAACCCGGCCGAGTACTTCTGCCAGTTCGGGCTCAACATCAAAGAGCGATCTCCGTTCCCCTTCACCTACGTGGTAGAGCTGGCCAACGCCTGCATCGGGTACGTGCCGACGCCGGACGCCTTCGGGCCTAACGGCGGCGGCTACGAGGTGCGCATGGCAATGAGCAGCAAGCTGGTGCCCGAGGCCGGCCAGATGATCGAGGACACCTCCGTGGAGCTGGCCAATGCTCTTACGCCGGGCGAAGTGCCGGAGGCGCCACAGGCGCAGGTGCAGAACAAGCTCTGGGACTATTCGGCCAGGTCAGACAAGGCCTGAGGCTTCCGAATTCCGGAGGCAGGAGTCGCGTTCACGGTTGGGCCAGGAGTTCGTCCACCGCGGCGGTGACCTGGGAGACGCTGATCCTTCCCAGACAATCGGCGGCATCGCAGCGGGGCATGGCCGACAGGTAGTAGCACGGCGCCTTTGAGCAGTCGTCGGAGGTGACTACCTGTGCTTGCTCGCTCCAGGGGCGCCACTTGTTGGGGTTGGTAGGCCCGAAGAGAGCCACTACAGGCGTATCCACGGCAGCCGCCAGGTGCATCGGGCCGCTGTCATTGCTTATGACCACCACGGCACCCCGCAGCAGTTCGATGGTCTCGCGGATGCTGGTCTTGCCCGCAAGATTCATCGCGCGGGGCCCGGCGGAATCGACAACCTGCCTGCCCAGCCGGGCCTCGAAGGGTGCGCCGGTGATCACCACAGGCAAGTCAAGGCGCTCGGAGAGATACTTGCCGAGTACGGCGAAGTTGTCAGCCGCCCAGCGCTTGACCGGCCAATTCTTACTGCTGCCAGGGGCCAGGACAGCATAACTGTCGCTCGGCTGCAGGCCTCCTTCAGCTAACAGTTCAGCCACGCGATCAGCAGCCTCCAGATCGTGCCATAGCGAGAGCGACATGTCATCGGTCTCGATGCCCAGGGACTTGAGAATGTCCAAGAAGCACAGCAGTTCGTGCTTGTCCGGATCGCGGGGGGCTTTGTGGGTGTAGAGATAGCCACGGTGTTTGCCGGCGGTGTCGAAACCGGCGCGGATCGGAGCCCCACTCAGGAAAGCAAGTACGGGAGTTATCTTGTAATACAGGTCCAGGTCCACGGCAATATCAGGGCGACAGCGCCGCATCGCCGCCAGGGCTTGCCGCAGTGCGCGAGGCCCGGCACGCAACATCTCCCTCATCCCGCCCAGGCCGGTAAGCTGCAAGGTGACGAGTTCGTCAATGGCCTCCTGGCCGAGGAAGGCGTCCACATTGCGGGGAGTGCAGATGAGGGTGAGACGGGCATCCGGGTAAGCCTGCTTCAGAGCGCGCACCGCAGGGCCGGCCAGCACGCCATCGCCCAGGCAACAGAGCTTGATGACGAGGACGTTTCTCACCGCCAGCTCCGCAAGCGGCAGACGATGGCGGCGCGAAAAGATGCGGCGCAGACCACCGTAGAGAGCCAGAGCGCTCATGACCAGCAGGCCAAAGAAGGCGTCGAGGAATTTTCGGGCCGGATTGCTTTGCATGTCTATGAGCTACCGTTGGCGCTGCTGTCTCCGCGCAGGCCGCGATGCAGCCACCTGATGCGGAACAGGTCGCAGACCATCTTGGGGCCGTCAACCAGCATTTTCACCTTGGTATCTGGGTCGTTTTCCCAGCGCACCGGAATCTGCGCGATCGTCAGCCCCAGCCGGCGGGCGATGAACATTAGCTCGGCATCAAAAGCCCAGCCGCTAAGCCTCTGGTGCGGCAATATGCGGTCAATGGCCCCACGAGTGAAAGCCTTGAAGCCGCACTGGGTGTCGGGAATGCCGTGCTGCAACACGATGCGATTCACGAGGCCGAAGGTGCGGCCCGCCAACTCGCGATACCAGGGCTGATGAACCTCAATCTTGGAGCCGTGGATCTGGCGGGAACCGATGGCAATATCAAAGCCGTTTTCGATGGCCTCCAGCAGCCCGTCGGCTTCCTCAATGGGAGTAGAAAGATCGGCGTCGGTAAAAAGCGCAATTTTGCCACGGCTCTCGGACAGACCGCGCTTGACCGACAGCGCCTTGCCGAGGTTGGGATCGTTGCGCAGCAGTTGGTGGTCGGTGCCCGCCAGGACTTCTTCGGCCACCTGAGAGGTAGCGTCGTGGCTGCCGTCATCTACGACCACGATTTCCCAGGCAAAGCTCTTGCCCGCCACGTAGTGCATAATGGCCTGCAACGTAGGAGCCACCCGGTACTGTTCATTGTAGGCGGGAATGACGATGGATAAATAGGGCTGGGCTGGTTGGCCCGGCATCCCTAACCTCCTGATTGAATTCCGGGGACACCAAGGATAAGAAGCCGCGAGCGGCGCAACGATGGCTTTCGCACGCTACGCCAGAATCTCGTAGCGGGAGTAATCCACGGCCCCGGCGACCGGCTTACCTGCAAAAGCCGCCTCGAGGGCGTCCACCGTCGTCTCCCCTATCTTATGATACCCGTAGAATCCAGCCCCGGAAACATGTGGCGTGACGGCGACGTTCTTCAGCGTGCGGAACGGGCTGTCGGTGGGCAGCGGCTCCGGTTCGGTAACATCAAGCACGACGTTGATCCGGCCGGCAGCCGCTTCGGCGAACAGTGCCTCGTGGTCCAGGCAGTTGCCGCGAGCGGTGTTGACCAGGGTAGCGCCATCGCGCAGCAGCTTGAGCTGCTCGGCGCCGATGAGGTTGTCAGTGGCTTCCAGCTTGGGCGCGTGAATTGTGACATGGTCGGAGCGTTGGAACAGCTCGTTCAGTTCCACCTTCTCCACACCCATCTCTTCTGCTGCTTCCTCGGTTACGTAAGGATCGTACAGTACCATTTTCAGCGGCCAGACGCTCAGAAGCTTGATGACCTCGCGGCCGACTTTCGAGGCGCTGATGATACCGACGGTCGAGCCCTTCAGGAACTGGCCATTGCCGGGAATGTCTGGTGTCCGCGAGGTCCCTGTCTCGCGGAAGTTTTCGGCGAATTGGGCCCAGCGGTGGGAGGCCATCAGCAGCATCCCCACAGAGCTTTCGGCGACATTGTACGCGATGGCGTGGTTCGCCGAAAACAAAACGATATCTCGGGGGATGAGGTAATTGTCAATGACATCTTTGGATACCACGTGTCTGATTGAGCCTGCGGAATGGGCGATGATCTTGAGCTTGTCGGCATTCTCCATGACCTCGCTGGTGACAGGGGGCGCGTTGCTCCAGCCGGTGACGAGGCCGTCGAAGCCCGCTATTCCGGCGGCGACGTCTTCGGATGTGTATTTCTTGTCGGTCTCGTTGACGGTGACATCGAAGGCGTCCAACATGCGCTGGTAATCGGCGGGGTCGAATACCTTCTCGGTGTGACTGGCGGTCTGAATGTACCATACCCTCGGCTTGCTCATTGTCGGTTCTCCTCATTCAACGTATTGCGAGGCTCATTATAAGCCGTCACAGGTGTGCAGCACCAGATTCAGTTCCACGTTGGCACGGCATAGACCTTCGGAAGGAAAGCATGAGACGAGCGGGGAATTGAGCAGCGGAGGTGGGCGTATTGAGCACTGAATGTGTTGAAGTCTCAGGGTCGTACCGGGAAATGGGCCGGCAGCACGGGGAAGCCTTGCGTGAGGGTGCCGAGCAGATGTGCGAAATCCGCATCCAACTTTCGCTGCAGCGGGCAAGGCAGTACCGTCCCGATTACCAGGTGGACGATCTGCTGGAGCTTGCCGGCGAGCATCTGGTCTATCACGAACACTACTGCCCGGACACATACCAGGAGTTCCTGGGCATCTGTGAAGGGGCAAGTATCGAACCCGAGCGGCTGCTGATCGGCAACGGCTATACCGACTATGTTGATGTGGTGACCGAGGGGCTTGCCGGCACCTGTGAATGTACCCATATCGCCGCCGGCCCACCCGCAACGGCTGACGGAATGCTCTATCTGGGTCAGACGTGGGATATGGACTTCGCGGCGGCTGAGTATGTGATGTGCATTAGGCGGAAGCCCAAGAATGGCCCGGCGACGCTAGGCATCACTACCGCGGGCTGTCTATCACTCATCGGTATCAATGAGGCGGGCATCGCAATAGGCAATACCAATCTGATCTCGAATGACGCCAGGCCGGGCGTGATCTACCTGGCGACTATCAACAATGCGCTTGGCAAGACGACCTTTGACGAGGCAGTGGATGGGATCAAAGATGCTCCGCGGGCCTCCGGGCATCATTTCTACATTGGCGGGCCGGAGGGGCAGATGGTGGGACTGGAGACATCGGCGACGGCTGCGGCGGAACTTGGCCCTGACGGCTGCGGAGTGTACGCGCATACCAATCATTACATTTCACAGCAGATGCGGCAGTACGAGGGAACGCACGCACCGAGTGTCAACAGCATTGACCGCCAGGGCCGCGCCCAGCAGCTTCTGCATGAGAAGTGCGGAGAGTTGGACGTCACGGCGATGATGGGGATTCTGTCGGATCATGCGGGCGAGAACCGGATCTGTCGGCATGCCGACAACCCCAGTGAGGCGGCGTCGCTCGCAGCGGTGATTATGGCACCCGAAAAGGGACAGATGAGCTTTACTATCGGCAATCCATGCGAACGCGTGTTCACAAATTTGTGTATTTAGCCGTTACATCACGGTGAACGACATCGTCTGGGGAGATTCTTGGGGAAAACAAGAGAAAGGTTCTGTACAGGAATAGTGTGTCGGGGCACAATTTCGCGGGCTTATCCACAGAAAACGGCCTCTGCAAGCGGTTTACCACAGACTTTTCCACAATTGTCCACCAAGCATCCCCATTGTGGAAAACTGCACAGACGCAAAACAAAAGAGGAAAAAATGAGGCAAAATGCCATTTCGCCCTCCAGCCACAACACCTGTTTTCCACAATTCTGTCACGCAACTGCGGGCCCAATCGGCCCGCTCACAGACATGAAGCCAATAGGAGGCTGACGAACAATGAGACCTATCACCGCGACAGTCACCAGTATCCTTGTGGCAACACTGATCTGCGCCTGCATGCCTTGCGCCCAGGCCCAACCACCCACCGATTGCCAGTTCGGCAAGATGCGCTTCTTCTGGACCCACGCCTACGGCTGCATCGTGAAGGAGCCCTATCACCAGTTCCCCCTGGCCGCCGGTGTCACCCACATGGAGATTGCAGGCCTGCCCTTCACCAACCCTCCCGACCGGAAGCAATACGACCGCCTCGCCGACATCATGAAGCAGGACATCGCCTTCCTCCACGGCCACGGCGTCAAGGTCTTCGGCTACCATCCCGGCACCTTTCTCTACGGGTATGAGGATGCGCCCGCGACACGACCCAAGGGCGAGACCGGTCCGCTCAAGAAGTGGTTCGACTTCTTCGAGAGCCGCTGGGAGCAGCAGTACTCAGACTACTTCGGCAAGCGCCCTGCCACCGACCCCATGACATACCTCCAGGTGACTGCCGCTGGAGAGCCCATTCCCTACAGTTACCACGGCCCGGCCGGATACTACTTCTGCGCCAACAGCCCTGAATTCCAGACCTACGCCCGAGGCATTATTGACATGATGATTGACGTCGGATATGACGGCTGCTACCTCGACTCCACCGGCGTCTGGAACGGCAAGGGTGCCTGCTATTGCGACCACTGCAAGGCAGGCTTCAGAGAGCTCCTCAAGAGCACTTGCACTGAGGAGGAAATCACCACAATACTGGGCATCGCCGATGTGGATAAGGTCGAGCCGCCTCTGGAGAAGACAGATGATAATGCGGCATTGTGGGTGAAGTGGCAGGAGTTTCGCGCTCACGCCAGCCCAGACCTACTGCAAATGCTGGAGGATTATGCGCGGGAGAAAGACCCCGACTTCGCCATATCGTGCAACTACTGCATGTCCTGGAAGGACCTGCTGGCCAGCTTCCATGGCACTTACGGACCGGCGCTGAAGTATGACGCAATCAATGACGCCCAGAGCTGGGGGCTCATCGAGCATCCGCGCAGGCCGCAGGTGAGTATCGGCACCCCGGGCAGCGACGAGTTCAAGGACTACGGTGGCGGCCGCTACATCACCTCCCATGCCTACCAGTATCGCTATCTCAAGGCCGTCGGCCGTGACAAGGC
>JALGTY010000141.1 GCA_029821145.1 Candidatus Zipacnadia bacterium | reverse complement strand
GGCGCGGAGTCACCGCAACTGCTGATACTGACCGCTGAGGAGATGAAAGCGGGCCACTGGCGGACGAGTCACCTGTACTTGCTAGCCCCCGATGACCCGGGTCACGCCAAGCCTCTGTCGCCGGAATCGCATTACAACTTCTGGGACGTGTCTGTGGGCGATGTGGATGGCGATGGCTGTGAGGAGGTGGCGCTGTGCACGTATTCATGCACGGCGCGTGATGCCCGGTACGCTCGCCGGTTTTTCGTGTATAGCTGGGACGAAGAGGGGGACCTGTACCCTCGGTGGCGTGGCAGTCGGCTGTGCCGGCGGTACGTGTCAGCACAACTGGCGGACGTCACCGGCGATGAGAAGGCGGAACTGGTATCAGTCGAGGTGGGGATCAATGGAGGGGAAATGTTGGTGGCGTATGAATGGAACCAGTTCGGCTTCTGGGGGCTGGGCCATACGCGCGAGTACGAAGAGGTGAAGATACTGCAGGCGCCCGCGAAGACGGCAGACAAGCAAAAGGCTGTGCTGGTGGCCCTGGGACTGCCCGGCGGGCGTCACAAACAGACGCTGATGGTGGTCCGTGACGATGCAGTTGAGCCTGTACGTGTAGGAGTTGAATAGAGACAGGAGGGACCGAAGATGAGACGGCTGATGTGTGTCATGTGTCTGGCGGCAGTAGTGGTACTGAGCCTGGGTGCGGGATGCCGTAAGAGGCCTACGCCGCCACCTGAGGTGATTCCGGGGCCCGTATCAGAGCCTTCCCAGGAAGCACGGGCCAGAGAAACAGGCTTCAGCATCGAGCTGGGTGAGCCGCCGCAGTTTGAGGCGAAGGTTGAGCCGTATGAGGTAGCCGAGGACCTGAGCAATGTTGAGAACTTGGACCAGTTCAAGGACGACCTGCGGCCCGAGCACCTCGAGGCTATCGCGGAAAACGGTTTCGTGGTAGTGCCCGCCGAGTGGAAGCAGATGGAGTTCGTCTATGAGTTGAACAACTACGAGCGGGTGCACAAGCCGAGCGTGCCGACGGCGGACTCGATCCTGCACACCTTCCACATCTTCTATGACTACGTGCTGCGCACGATCGAAGTGAGCACGCTGTACGAACGCGCAAGCACGCTGGCGGTGGGCCTGCTGGAGGGCGCGAAGGCCTCCTATGAAGCAGCTACGGAGGCGGAAATCAAGGAGGCGGCGCTGTGCAATTTCGCATTTGCCGCTGTGCCCGTTGCGCTGCTGGAAGCTGAGCATGATGTCACTTTGCCTGACGAAGTGACGGAGTTGGCTCAGCAGGAACTGGCGCTGATCGAGGCACACGCAGACTTCAGGATGTCGCCCACTGTCGGATTCAAGGTGGATTACTCACAGTTCATCCCTCGCGGCCACTACACGCGTAGCGACAAGCTGAAGCGGTATTTCAAGGGAATGATGTGGTACGGACTGGTGCCGGTGGCAATGCGCAATATGAAAAATGAGCTGGCGCCACGGCAGTGCCGGCAGGCGGCGCTGCTTGCGCAGATAGTTCTGAACGCCAAGGCCGGTGATGAGGCGCTGACCAAGGTGTGGGAGGATGTCTATGAACCGACCGCGTTCATGGTGGGCTTCGCCGATGACAATACGCCATCTGATTTCGGCGAGGCGATGACGAAACTATTCGGTGCGGCGCTGGACACGAAGGAACTGATTCCGAAGGAGAACCTGGAGCAACTGGCTGCCGAGGTTCTGAAGATGCGGCCGCCGGGGATCGTGATGGCGTCGGTCACGGGAGATCCGGAAAAGCCCGGTATCCCGCAGTTCCGTGTCATGGGCCAGCGGTTCGTACTGGATTCGCACATCTTCCAGATGATGGTGTTCCCGCACGTGGGTAAGGGTGAAGCGCCCCCTGATTTCCCCGGCACCTACAATGTGCGGACATTCCCGATGGGTCTGGACCTGATGTCGGTGCTCGGGTCGGAGCGCGCCTATGAGATAGCTGACGAAGTTTACAAACAGACCAACTTCGGCAACTATACCGAGCAGACAGAGAAGATGCGGGAAGAGGTCGCGGCCTATGGCGAAAAGGACTGGACAGAGAACGTCTATGCGGGATGGCTTCATGTGCTGAAGTTGCTGGTGGAGGTGAAGGGCGAGGGGTATCCGTCGTTCATGCTGAGCGATGCGTGGGTGGACAAGGCGCTCAACGCGGCGCTAGGGAGCTGGGCGGAATTGCGGCATGACACGATACTGTATGCAAAGCAGTCAGTGGTAGCCGAATGTGGGGGTGAAGGCGGCGAGCAGAAACCGCCACCGCCTCCCAAGGGTTACGTAGAGCCGGAGGTGCTCACCTACTGGCGGCTGCGGCTGCTGGCAACGCAACTGCGCGATGGGCTGCAGGAGCGGAATCTATTGACCGACGAGGGCCTTGTTGAGTCGTTTGATGAGTTGGTTTCGTTGCTGCAGTTCCTGGAGGATGTGTCTGTTAAGGAGCTTACGGGACAGCAACTGAGCGCGGAGGAGTTCAATGAGATCGAGTACTATGGCGACACTCTCGGACGGCTGAATCTGTATTCGAAGCGCGGGGCAGAAGGCGATGAGATCACTTCCATGACCGACAAGGACATGGCCGTCATCGCGGATGTTCACACCGGGACTATGGGTGGCCCGCACTATGCTCTGGAGGAAGGTGTCGGGCATGCGAACGAGGTATATGTGGTCTATCCAATGGCGGGGAAACTGCTGCTCGGTCGCGGTGCGGTGTTTGATTACTATGAATTCATCGTGCCGGTCGGCGAACGGATGACTGACGAGCAATGGCAGCAGAAGCTGACGTCCAGCAGCCCGCCTCAGCCGCCCAAGTGGGCGGAGAGCTTCCTGAGCCCATACAGGGGTACTGGGGAGAAGATAGAGTTTGAGAACATCCCGGAATTCACCACAGGAGGTTGCTGATTGCTCCGCCGGGTAGCGCTCGGTATTGCGGTATTGAGCCTGCTGACGGGCGGGTGCCGTAGCCCGCGCTCTGAGCGATGCGTGACGCTCGTCTGTGTCGGGGATGTGATGCTCGGACGTGGGATAGCCGACATCTGCGCACGACAGGGCAACTACTACCCGTTCGAGCACGTAGCGGCACTGCTGCAGGCCGGAGACGTCACCTTTGGCAACCTGGAGGCAGTCATTACCGACCGTGAGACGCGCTTCCCGCGGATAAATGCCCTCCGCGCAGAGCCGCAGATGGCTGCGGTGCTCAAGCAGGTCGGGTTTGATGTGATGGGCCTGGCTAATAACCATGCAATAGACTATCAGCGCGCCGGCCTGCGGCAGTGCATGGAGTTGCTTCAGGCAAAGGGCATCACACCGGTGGGAGCCGGGAGCACCCTCGCCGAGGCGCGGCAGGGAGCAGTAGTGACTGTGCGCGGCCTGCGTATCGGTTTTATCGCATACAGCCATTTCCCCTACACGACCTTCGTCCATGATCCGAAGCGCGAAAGCATCCTGCTGCTCGATGAAGAGACGCTCCGAGAGACGCTTCCAGCGTTGGCCAAGCGGTGTGATGTGCTGGTGGTGTCGTTTCACTGGGGCAAGGAAGGCAGCCGCGAAGTGTCGGAGCCGGAGCGTCATCTGGCGCACCTGGCGGTTGAGTTGGGCACGGACCTGGTGGTCGGGCACCATGCGCATGTCTGCGGAGACATCAACACGTATAGGGGGGCTCTAATCGCCTATTGTCTGGGAAACCTGGTCTTTGACGAGCAGAGCTACGGGGGGAATGAAGGGTATGTGCTGACTTGCGAGCTTACGCGCAACGGTGTGGCGGACCATTGGCTGACACGGGTGGAGGTAGTTGAAGGGCAACCACGAATACGGAGTCGCAATGGGACCGCAGCAGAAACCGGCCAGGGGATGGCAGGTAGCTGATGAGCCGCTGGATGGTGTGATGCCGGGTAGTCTGAGATGCGAGGTAACAAATGCTGTTTGTTTGTGATCTGCATGTGCATATTGGGCGGGCGAGTACCGGGGAAGCCGTCAAGATTACTGGCGCTCGCGATCTGACCTTCGAGAATATCGCCAAAGAGGCCGCCGAGCGCAAGGGGATTGATATCGTCGCGGTGATAGACTGCGCCTCGCCGCCGGTTATCGCTGACATTGAGACCTGCCTGGCCAGCGGCGAGATGGAAGAAATCGCCGGCGGCGGGCTGCGCTACCGCGATCAGGTCACGATGATTCTCGGCGCTGAGATCGAGACCCGGGAGAAAACCGGCGGCATGTCGCACCACCTGAGCTATTTCCGCACCCTCCAGCAGTTGAAACAATTCTCCGACACGCTGAGTCAATATGTCACCAATATCAACCTGTCGTCGCAGGCCTGTGGGCTGACCGCGCGCGAGCTTTTCACTGTAGCCGACGACTGCGGAGCGTTTTTTATCCCGGCACATTGCTTCACCCCGCATAAGAGCCTTTACGGGGCATGCACTGATAGCATGACGGCGATATTCGGCGATGCGTGGCAGAAAATCCCGGCAATTGAGCTGGGCCTGTCGGCGGATGCTTACCTGGCCGACCGCATCGCAGAGCTTGCCGATAAGAGTCTCCTGGCCAACTCGGATGCTCATAGTCTGCCCAGGATCGGCCGCGAGTACAACCTGCTCGAAATGGAGAGCGCCTCGTATGACGAGTTGTTGATGGCATTGTGGCGGCAGGAGAGGCGGCACGTGGCGGCGAACTTCGGCCTGGACCCGCGCTTAGGAAAATACCACCGCACCTACTGCGAGGCCTGCGGGCATATCGCAGCAGGCGAGCCGCCGGTGCAGATATGCGAGCGCTGCGGCAGTCACAACATCACGCGGGGCGTGCTGGATCGCATTGTGCAGATAGCCGACTACGACGAGCCGCGCCAGCCCTCGCACCGAGGGCCATACCAGTACCAGGTGCCACTGCAGTTCGTACCCGGCGTCGGCACGGTGACACTGAACCGGCTGATAAACCGTTTCGGCAGCGAGATGGCCGTCCTGCACCAGGCCACTCGCGAGGAACTTGGGCAGACCGTCGGGCAGAAGGCGGCGGAGCTGATAATCCAGGCCCGCGAGGGTACACTGCCGCTGCAGGCGGGCGGCGGTGGCAGGTACGGTCGGGCCCTGACCGAAAAGGACACCGGCCAGATGAGTTTGCCAGGGATATATTGATGAAACGGAGAGTTACCAAGACATGAGCCAACGAATCTGCTACATCGGTGCCGGGAATTTCAGCAACGCTTTCATCTACCCGCAGCTCGCGCAGCATGATGTCGAGCTGGCGGCGGTGTGCGACCTCATTGAGGAGAAGGCCCAGGCTGCGGCGGCCAAATTCGGCTTCCAGAATGTCTATACCGATTTCGAGAAGATGTGTGATGAGCAGGAGCCGGACGCGGTGTTCTGCATAGGCGGGCCGCAGGTGCATTACGAGGTCGGGATAAAGATTATCGAGCGCGGGCTGCCACTGTACGTGCAGAAGCCGCCGGCCGGCACTGCGGAGCTGACCGGTCAGATGGCTGCACTCGCCGAGCAGAATAACACCGTCTGCCATGTCGGCTTCAACATGCGCTCCTCGGGCGCGGTCATGATGACCAAGGACTTCATGGCCGGTGCTGACTTCGGCGACCCGACGCTGATGATCTATCGCTACGGCCTGGTCAGCGGCAGGAACTGGCAACACGCAATCTACGACCAGCATTGCCATGCGGTGGATACGATCCTGTATCTGCTCGGCGAGGTGGAAAGCGTGCATGTCGAGCCGCTCTTGCAGGAAGGTGCGCGCGGCTATGTGGCGGCGATGCGGATGGAAAGCGGGGCACTGGCGACGCTGAACACGACCTCCGAGCAGGACATTCGGGACGAGTTCGTCTATTTCGAGGTAACCGGGCGCAACCAGCACTATGTAACCTCGCATGACGGCGATTTGCGCTACCATCGGCTTGATGGAGCAGACATTTGCTTGCGGGCGGGGACGTACTATCCGGGGCGGCTGCTGGAGCATTTCGGCTATGTGGAGGATGTGCGCAATTTCCTGGCCGCGGCACGGGGCGAGGAGCCTGACCGCTGCCCGGTGGCGGATACGATAGAGACGATGGCGCTTGTCGAGGAAATCTATAGACAGTGCCGAGGAAAGGGTGGTCCAGAATGAAATTCGCTGCGGGAATACACTCCGTAACGGACTTTGGCAATGACACGATACGTTTCTCAGATGCGCTGGCGATCATAGCTGAGTGCGGCTTCGACCGCGTGGTGCTGGTGTCAGTGCCTGGCGGTCCGGCGCTGAGACGGGGAGAGACGCCGAATGGGGCGTTCCTCAACCTCGCCACATCGGACCTGGACCTCGTCGCCGGGCAATCGCGCAGGGCCGGTCTTGATGTCGAGGCTGTCCATGCCGCGGGCGTTGACGCAGGCAAGCATGAGGCGATGGATCAGAGCATTGACTGGCTGCAGGCCATTGCCGAGGCGGCGGCACAACTGGGCTGCCGCTACGTGGGGCACAGTTGCGGAGCGGCGAGCGCGTCGGGGATGAGCACTGCGGACAAGCATGATGAGATCAGCCGGCTGGCCGAGATCGTAGACGAGGTCGCCGCCACCATGCCGGAGCTGCACTTCGCCGTGGATGTGCACTGCCACGGAGTCGTGGAGACTGTTGCTGACTGTGAGTATTACCTGGAGCAGCTTTCCTCCACCAACGCCGGCATCCTGCTCAACACCGGCCACATGACCACCTGCAACCAGCCGGGCTGGGAGTTGGCGCAGAACTACCCCGACCGCACGCCGATAATCGGCTGGAAGGACCATGTCCCCCCATCCAAGGCCGGGCGGGCGTTCGACTCCATTCAGCTAGGCACCGGCGATACACCGTTCGAGAAGTACATCGAAGTCATCAAACCGCAGACCACCGACCGCGCGCATTGTATTGCCTTTGAGCACGTACCGGACGATCAGCGCAAAGCGACTCTCCGTGCCAGCCGCGAGTATATTGAAGACCTGTGGGACCGGATATAGCTACAGGAGGGACATATGTATAAGCTAAATGCCCACGAAGCGGACCTGGCCCCTGTGAACGTGGAGGGGGCCAAAGGCGTGCAGATACAATGGCTGCTTGCGGAGACCAACGGCGCGCCCAACTTCGCGATGCGCCGATTTGTCATCGCACCCGGCGGCCATACCCCCTATCATCAGCACGACTGGGAGCATGAGGTCTATACGTTGACCGGCGAAGGCATCATGAACACCGAGGATGGTGAGCAGCCGGTTGCCTGCGGAGACACCATATTGATACCCGGGGGCGAGATGCACAATTTCCACAACACCGGCGACGAGCCGCTGGAGTTCTTATGTCTGGTGCCCAACGGGCCGGCTACTGAGGGGCACTGACGAGTCTTGACGGCCCGCCGTTACGTCTTCGAGCCGCAGGAGCCGGACATGGCAGCCGCCAACACGGACGTGTAGTGCAGGAATCCTCAAGTTCGTGGCGAAGTCATACACTGCAGTTTGCCCTCGCCTGTTCCGACTCGAAGTCCTGTACCCCAGGAGGCGGACCGGCATGACAACTGAGCACTGGACGCTGCTAGGGCTGACGGCGCTGGCTATCGCCATCTGGTACTATCTGGCACGGCGGCCATCCTTGGCAAGCAACCCCTTGCACATCTTCGCCCTCACCTTCCGTCGCCTGTGGCGCAACCGCAGCCTGGTGATGATACTGCTGGGCCTGTGGCTGGCGTCCTGGGCGCTGAATGTTTTGGCAATAGAGCCACTAATCATGGCTCCCCACCGGGAGCGGATGGGCTTCGCAAGACAGAAGCCGGATGACGTCTTTGTCGGCACGAGGGCACTAACTCCAGGAGAAGTGGGTCATTGGACAGCCGATTCCTTGCCAAAGGTGCGGCAACTGGGGATCGGTGGGCACGCCGGGACGAGTGGCTGGCCAAGGCTGAGGCGGTTCCGAAGCGCCTCTTGCCGGGCCGGTCTGCACTTATGGGTCCCAGAAAAACGGGACCGTTGCTGCGGGCGATTTGGGTCTGCAGCCTCATTTGTTCGGGCAATATAGGCGGTA
>JALGTY010000140.1 GCA_029821145.1 Candidatus Zipacnadia bacterium | reverse complement strand
CAGCTCGACTGTGGTCCCGTCGGCCAGACTCAGCTCCACCGTCAGGCTGATCCGGTGCCCACGGGGGTTCTTGAGCCACAGTGCCACAAAATGCGCCGGCGCATCCGGGTGCCATCGCAGCTCCAGGACCGCGCTGTCGCCACGGTCCATCGCCACCTGCCAGCGCACACTCTTGCCGACGACTTTGGCCGCGGCTGTCGGCGTCAGCTTGAACACGCTGTAGTTGCCATCCGGCTGGTGTATGCGGAAGACGCTTTCGACCCGCTCGCAGTCCGATATCAACCGCGCCGTGTAGCCGACAACCGCCTGCGCTGATCTTTCTGGCGCTGCGGCGGCGAACTGTGCCATCAGTAGCGCAAGTATTGGCAGCCAGGACGCAGATTTCCTCATATACGTCAGCTTCTCCGTCATTACGGGATCATTGTGGTGCGCTTCCAGGAGCAGATGTCACGATCCATTTCCTCGCCGCCTTCGGCTCCGTCAGCTCCATAGCTCGATAGTGAGTAAGGCTGGTGGATATCTTTGTGCCCTTCCATCGGCTTGCCGGGGGAAAAATACTGGAAATCCCGGCCCCAGGCATCCTTTAGGACCTGCTCGCTGTCAACATAAGGTCCTTTCCATGACACCGGCCTCGGGCCTGATGCGGGTTCTCTGAGCAGGGCGGCCAGCCCCTGCTCGCCGGTCGGCAACAAGCCCGCGGAATCGATCATATACTTCGCAAGCCCTTCCTCGATGGCCAGCATACGATTTACGGTCACTTTCCGCTGCTTGTTCTCGGAAAGCCCCTCCCCCTTTCTCAGCAGCAGTAGCGCTACGCCGAGTACCATTGCAAAGATCACAAATAACTCCAGAAGCTTTGCGCCCGGACTCTTTTCTGATGTCACTTTACCGCGACCCTTTCTGTAGGCTTTGAATTCAATTATAATCTAGAGGGCAGGTGTTCACAAACCTGTTTTTCTGCTCATCCGGCCGGCCACATGCAAGCCTGGTCGCCTGCCACGTCTGTCGGGGCCCGTGTACGAGCAGACTACTGCCGACCCGGGCCGTGGCATTTTGCTTAGTATCTGTCACACTACTGACTCAGGGAGTGCATCTTCTCATGGAGAAACGCCGCCTCGGCAAAACCGCCCTGGAAGTGACCATGCTCAGTTATGGTGGCATCAAGCTGCCCAATATCAGCGAGCAGGAAGCCGCCGAATGTCTTAACCTCGCGCTGGACCTGGGCATCAATTTCATTGACACCGCCCGCAACTACCGCGACAGCGAGGAGAAGATCGGCAAGGCCCTCCACAATCGCCGCGATGAATTCTACATTGCTACTAAGACCTCCGCACGTGACGCCAGAACGGTGGAGGAGCAACTGGGCATCAGCCTGCGCAATCTGCAGACCGACTACATTGACATCTACCAGTTGCATACTGTAAGCAACGCGGACGCATGGGCGGCGGTCAGGGCCCCCGGCGGGGCTTATGAGGCAGCGTTGAAAGCCAGGGAAGAAGGCAAGATAGGCCATATCGGAATCACCATTCACCGCGATAAGCAGGTGATGAGAGAAACCATCGAATCGGGTCTGTTCGAGACGATCATGCTCTGCTACAACCCGATGGACGCGGAGGATGTGGCCGGCGAAATTCTTCCCCTGGCCAAAGAGGCCGATATGGGCGTCATCATTATGAAGTCGCTGTCTGGCGGCCAGCTTACTCAGCCCAAAGACAGACGTATTGCCGGCATGGGAGGGCCTGACGGCGTAGTCGCCGGAACGCTCAGGTTCGTCATGCAGAACCCACACGTGGATGTAGTCATCCCCGGCATGCAAGCAGCTCACGAGGTCGAAGAGAACGTAGCAGTGGCCGAGAACTTTGCGCCGCTATCCAGGCAGGAGCATGAGGCGTTGCTGCACCTGATCGGCCAACTGGGTACTGAGTTGCGCTACGGACAGGTCTGCCTGCGCTGCGGCTACTGCCAGCCGTGTACGGTGGGCATTGATATCCCGGCGGTGTTCAAGGCCGCGGATATGAAACGCGGCTACGACGAAAAGCTCCATTACCTGGCCAGCGAGGTCTGGGAATCTGTGGAGGTCAAGCCGGATGCGTGCATCGAGTGCGGGCAATGCGTCGAGAAGTGCCCTGCCGGTATCAACATACCTCAGCAGCTCAAAGAGGCAGCAGAACTTTTCGGCAACTAGCCGAGCCCACCGCCAGAGATAAGCTATGGCACATGCCACACTGACAAACCGACCTCGAAAAGCACCTTTCGAATCGTCATCAAAGCCCACAACGTCACCAACGCGCCGAGGATAATTGCCAGCCTACGTACACCGGGCTTGCCCATGGTGCCTTCGAGGCCGCGATAGGCAATCAAGAAGCCACTTCCCGCATATAGCGCGAATAGGCCGATTATCGGCAAGTAGAATCTGGGATACGGACCCACGGCGGACCTGAGGCTGAAGCACGCCAGGAATATCACCAGAAGCGCTACGTGAAAAACCATCCGTTTGCGGTCGCCTTCTGCCGCAATTCCGATCAGGAACGCCACAAATGCCAGAGCTCCGAGAATATAGGAGATATATTGGGCTGCACCTGAGACCTTGGTAGGGGCAAGGAGTCCGCCGGAGATCACCGCTACCTGTTCAACAAACCCAACTACCATGCGCTGTGCAAAGTCGCCGACGGAGTGAGTTCGGAAATATTGAACCGGGCCTCCGTATTTCTCCTCCCAATCGGGCTCTCTGTTTTGCAGGATACTATCCAGCCATAGCTCCTTCGAAGCTTTCGAATACAGCGGCTTACCGAAGGCATTGACATTGTGTAGTACGTTCGGCGCCAGGATTATTGCGAGCAACGCCAGGCCAATCCAGACATTCTTGTTTCTGAAGAAATCCCACTTGTAGCATATCAGGCCGGTGATGATAAAGGCGGGCGCGAAGAACAGGCCCTGCGCCTTAAGGTAAAAGCAGACGCCGGTCATGGCCAGGGCCCCCGCCCAGTACCTGTGCTTACCCTCAAGTCCGCGCAAATACAGATACCAAGTGAAGAGGCACGCAACTGTGAGCAGCGGCTCGACAGATGTGATCCCGCCCAAGAAAGTTGTGTTGGCGCTCGCGGCGACCAACAAGCCGCCGATTGCCGCCACCGTCCAGTTACACAGGCAACCCAACAGTACGTAGCACACCAGCGCCGCTGCAGCCCCGATTATCACGTTCAGTGCCCTGACGTACCCGATCTTGTGCCGCTCCCCGTGATAGAAGCTGGAAAGCAGCCACACGTACATCGGGCCTCGATAGGCATCATCAAGCCCGCCAGAGAGATAATAGGCCGGGAAGGCCCAGAAGCCGGATTCTTCGGAGATCTCGGCGGCCAGGGACAGATAAGCCTCTTCGTCCAAGGCACCCACAGGAATCTGCTGTTTGCCGGCGGCATTCAGAAACAGCGACACCAGTACGATAAGCATCCCAGTCATTACTCTGGTCTTTCGGCCGGGCGGTTTCAGCCCGGCAGTTTCGCTGGTCGCGTTATCTGTCGCCTCGCACATTCGACTTTGACCTCCGGTGCTGCTTCGTCGCGTGATTCAGTCATCCCGGCTATGCCGTGTGAATTATATATGTGCCAAGGGTCCAGGACAAGTTGAAATTGGCCACTTAGCAGCAGGAATGGCTCGTGGCCCTGGTACGGGAAATGAAAGATTGAGCAAGACGGTGCCAACAGATCTGCGTATTCAGACAAGTGCGACCTGCAGGTACAGGCCGAGCAAGTTTTCTCCGAGGGCACGGGAGGAGGCGACAGGAAAACAGTATTGAAGAGGCGAAGAACAAGGGGCAAAGGACTTGACGGGTCGCAGGCCACTCGTTTACAGTGCGGGAGCAGTTAGAGCCAAACTGAAGTGAGTTTACCCCATACTTGCGGCCATTTCACTGTGAAGCATGACGAAAGGAGAGATCTATGACGATGAAGATCATGTTGCTGCTGGCAGTGGCGCTGCTGCTGAGCTCTCTGGCAGTGGCGCAGGATGGCGGAGAAGATGACAAGACCGCCGAAGCGAAGCCCAGTAGCTGGGTGTGTGTGACGGAGGAAGCCGCCTTCAGTCCCCGCGACACGGCGGAGGACTGCGTCTTCGATGGGAAGATGTGGATCAGCAACGGGTACTACCACGGGGGTGTCCTCACCAGAGACCTCTGGTGGACAACCGATGGCGAGACCTGGACGCGGGTCAGTGAGGCAACCCCCTACGACGGCTACGCCGAGATGGAACTCCACCGATGGCCTCAACTGGACGCAGGTCCTCGACAAGACCCCCTTCGGCACCAGAGGCTATGGCGAGCTTGTCGTCCATGACGGTAAGATGTGGCAACTGGGCAGCGGCCAGGACGTCTGGCATACGGCCGACGGAGTGACCTGGACGCGCGCGACGGCGAATGCGGCGTACGAGAAGCGGTCGGCCTCGGCAGTTGCGGTGTTCAAGGACAAGCTCTGGGTCATGGGCGGCACGATGCGTAAGCCCAATGACCCACCCGAGGAAGGCTACGAGAAGTGCACGACTTTCAACGATGTCTGGTGTTCGGCGGACGGCGTGACCTGGGAGCGTGTCCTCGAACACGCGCCATGGGGACCGCGCCAATGGTTCGTCAGCGCCGTCTATGCCGGCAAGATGTGGATCATCGGCGGCTACGACAATGTCCACGCCAAGAACTTCGGGGATGTCTGGTACACCGAGGACGGTGTGACGTGGCATGAGTTCGAGTCGGCGGAGACGGGCTTCTCCACGCGCCACGAGCCGACGGTCTATGTCTATGACAACAGCCTGTGGGTAGTCGCCGGCAACCACTGGCCGGTGCAGAACGACGTGTGGCGATTGACTCTCCCCTCGGCTCATGGTGAATAGGGACTTAGCCCGAATAATTCACCAAACGCGTGGCTCGGCCTGACCTGCGCTTGCCGCAGGTCAGGTGAGAATGGGGGTACCCGCGCCGCAGGCGTGGGTCAATTCTCAGCTTCCAGCCCGAGGTCGTTGAAGCTATTACACTGTGTCATTTTGCGCCGCTTATCAAGAACCGCTTTATGTACCCGTAAACGGTCTGCATGTCCAATTCTGCTACCTCTGCCATTTGACTCATGAATAATATGAGTTACAGGCCTCCAGACCTGTGATGTAGGCAAACGCAACGTAACGGCCTCTATGGGAACGCCGGGCGAGGCTTGTTGCATCTTGGTGGTGTGAAGGGATTCGCGCACGTCACAGGGAATTGCATCTGAGCCGGTCCCACTTCGCCAGTCGGGGTCACAGGGAATTGCATCTGAGCCGGTCCCACTTCGCCAGTCGGGGCTGCGGTGGGCGCGGCGCTAACACCATCTTCGTTGATATCTGTGCCTCAGGCCGCAGAAGAGCTAGGAGAGAGATATGGCTGGACGCACCTATGATCTGACGCCCAAGGACGTAGCACGTGTCAGCACCAAGTATCGGGAGATCGTCACCCAGATACCGGTGCCGGAATCGCTGCACGTTCTTCAGGACCTTCGTGATTACGAGCCGCTTTCAATGAGTGGCCAGCCACCAGTCGTCTGGGATCGAGCCGAAGGCTGCTGCGTTTATGATGCCCACGGTAATAAGTGGCTGGACTGGAGCAGTGGTGTGTTGGTGACGAACGCCGGCCACGGCCGCGCAGCGATCGTTGAAGCAATTCAGCGGCAGGCGCAGCATGGCCTGCTGCACAACTACTGCTTCCCCAGCGAGATTCGGGCGGCGTTGGCCCGGAAATTGGTGGAGATGACTCCAAAGAAGCTGGCCAAGGCTTTCTTGCTTACTACCGGCTCGGAGGCCACAGAATGTGCCATCAAACTGGCCCGCACCCACGGGCAGGCCGTTGCTGGCGATGAGAAGATCGGGATAGTCACCTTCGAGCATGCGTTCCACGGCCGGACACTGGGCGCTCAAACCGCCGGTGGCATTCCGAGCCTGAAAGCCTGGATTGTCAAGCTTGATCCCACATTTATTCAGGTGCCCTTCCCGGACGGGTTCCGCTGCCCTGATACGAGTTTTGACCTGTTCTTGAGCAGTGTTGCGGAGCAGGGCTTGGGCCCGGAGAAGATCTCCGGGGTTATGACCGAGACCTACCAGGGCGGCGGTGCAAGTTTCGCGCCGCCCGAGTACATCCAGGCATTGGCCGAATGGTGTGATAAGCACGACGTTGTGCTGATTATGGACGAGGTTCAGGCCGCCTTCGGGCGCTGCGGGAAGAATTTCGGGTTCGAGCACTATGACATCGTGCCCGATCTTGCCTGCTTCGGCAAGGGTATTGCCAGCAGCCTTCCCATCTCCGCTGTCGTGGGACGCGAGGACCTGATGGATCAGTATCCACCCGGTTCAATGACCAGCACACACACGGGAAATCCCATCTGTGTGGCCGCGGCCCTCGCCAGCATCGAACTGATCGAGAAGGAGAATCTGGCGGAGAATGCGGCCGCGATGGGCACCATTTTGCACCAGGGCCTGAAGGCGCTAATGGAGAAGTACCCGGCGATTATTGGCGCGGTGCATGGCAAGGGCCTGGTGGCGGGCGTACATATGGTGCAGGCTGGTGGGATTGAGCCGGACCCGGATCTGGCCTTCGACATCGTTCGCATTTGCATGGAGAAGGGGCTGCTGATGTTCAGCCCGGTCGGCTATATGGGAGCAACGGTGAAGATCGCACCACCGTTGATGACACCGGAGGACGCCATCTGTGAAGGGCTCGAAGTGCTGGAGGAAACCATCGCCGAAATACAGCAGAGTCGAGCGTAGTTCAGAGAAGTGCAGCGAGGTGAATAGTTACCATTGAGCAATACGGCGCTAACGGACGTGCGTATTCAAGTAGATGCGGGGATGTGAGGATATGAAACGTATTTCAACTGTAGTAAAGATACTTGACACTCGTGCTGAGATGGGTGCGGCAGCGGCTGGTGATATTGCCGAGGCGATGAAGGCTGTTGCTGGCAAGAAAGACGACATTACCATGTGTTTTGCCGCTGCGCCATCACAGGACGACTTTCTGGCTGCACTCGTTAGCACTCCCGACCTGCCCTGGGACAAGGTTGTCGCCTTCCACCTTGACGAGTACATTGACCTGCCGCGGGGCCACAATAACTCATTCGAGGTCTATCTCAACAGCCACATCTTTGATGCCGTGAAGCCCGGCAAAATCTACTTCATGGCCGATATGGAAGGCAATCCGCAGCAGAAAGCGACGGCTTACGATGAACTGCTCAAGGAGCACGGCGGCATTGACATTGCCTGCATTGGTATCGGCGAAAACGGGCATATTGCCTTCAACGAGCCGGGCGCGAGCTTCTTTACTGATAAACAGACCGAACTCATCACCCTCGATGAGAAGTCCGTTCAGCAGCAGTATCGCGACTACAAGGACCACCCGAACCCCGAAGCGCGCTATGCCAGCCTTGATGACGTGCCACGCAATGCCATCACCATGACCATACCGGCCATCTGCGCCTCGCGGCAGATCTTCTGCGTTGTCCCTGCCGAGCCGAAGGCCGAAGCGGTCAAGGCCGCTTTGGAAGGGCCGATCACCAATCAGTGCCCGGCTACGGCTCTGCGCACCCATCCGGCGACAATCATGTACCTGGATGCCGATTCGGCCAGACTACTGACAGGGCGTATCGGCGGCTGAACCCATGTCTGATGTGCTGCTGTCCATTGTCATTCTAAACTATAACACCCAAGAGCCGCTTGCTGACTGCCTGCGGTCGCTGTACGACGACCCGGATCATGAGCAGTGGCAGATTATCGTTGTTGACAATGCTTCGGCCGATGACAGTGTCGCGATGGTGACCAGACAGTTTCGGCAGGCGACACTGGTGGTATTGGACCGCAACATCGGGTTCGCCAAAGCGAACAACCGGGGAGCAAAGATCGCTACGGGACGCCATCTGCTCTTCCTCAACGCCGATACGGTGGTGCTGCCTGGTGTTATCACGGCTCTTTCGGACTTCTTGGAGCGAACCGCCGACGCCGCCATCGTCGGCCCGCGCCTGATCTACCCGGACGGCAGGCTCCAATACAGCGCTCATACGTTCCCCGGTCCGCTCAATACCTTCCTCGGCTATTGTCTCCTCGGCCGCCTTGGTGCCAGATCTCCTGAGGGCCAACATCCCCAGCCTGTGGACTACATCGCAGGCGCTTGTCTGATGATCTGCCGGGAGTATTTTGAGAATGTCGGAGGCTGGTGTGAAGACTATTTCTTCTACGCCGAAGACGCCGACTTGTGCGCTCAGGTCAAGCGCGTGGGAGGCAAGACGTACTACTACGGGCCGCGCCACATCATCCACATCGGCGGGACAAGCGCGGCGCAGGTGGCCCTGCCGGCAATCCTGGAAGGCCACCGCTCACTATTCCTTTTCGTTCATCGGCAGCGAGGGCCGTTCGCCTTCTGGGCCACTCGCCTCATCACCATCGCGGCCCTGCTGCTTCGCATCCCGCTCACGGCGCTCGTACTGCCTGTTGCAGTCCTGCTCGGTCGGGCTCAAGGCGTCCTCAGCCGCCTGCGCAAGTACATCCGCGTCCTGGGACTATGCTTCAGCCGCAACGTCTTTCCCACCGGCGACTTCCTGCAATAACCGTCGCCGCCAGCGGTTCACTTGACTTTCGCTGTATTGCAGAATTATAGTTGATTTCACATGTCGGCCTGCGGGCCGGCATTTCAGTATGCTTGAACCACGAAGGGGCCTTCTTATCTTGCCTGAAACTCATGTAGTCGCAATCGTGGTATTCGTCATCTTTGCAGGCAGGCTCCTGGAAAGCGTTATGGGCTTTGGGGGGACGGTCGTGGCTCTGCCGATCCTGGCGGTTGTGACGCCCAGCTTGCCTATCCACACTCTGGTTCCCGTGCTGGCGTTAGGAAACATCGTCTGCTGTGTGGGCATAGTATGGGTTGGGCACAAAGACATTGTGTGGCGCGAGTATCTCACCATCCTCGTCTATGCGGCCCTCGGTCTGCCGATTGGCTTTCTCGCTGCCAGCTACGCGCCGGAGGTTGTGCTCAAGTTCATCCTGGGCGCTTTTGTCGTCATTATTGCACTCACAAGCATCATCAAGAGCTATAGACAGGCACCGGAGAAGAGCGATACTGAGGGGTCACTCATGCGCCTGTACCTGCGTGTGGTCCTGATAACCGGCGGAATCATCCACGGCATCTTCACAACAGGCGGTCCGCTTCTGGTGATCTACGCTGCCAGAGCGCTCAGGACAAAGGGCCTGTTCCGCGTGACGCTCGGTCTGGTGTGGCTTACGCTGAACCTGGTAATGGTCGCCGGCTGGCTGCTCAATGATCAGATTCCAGCCGAGGTCTGGCCGCTGGCAGGATTGACCATTCCCTTCATCATCCTGGCCGTCTTCATCGGCGATCACTTCCACCACCGCCTGCCCGAGGCGACGTTTCGCAAGGTGACCTACGTGGTGCTTTGTATTGCCGGTCTGCTGCTGCTATACAAGAGCGTGCCTATCGTGCTCGCGATGACAACCCCGGCCTGAAGCACACGCCTGCACTTTCATTCACTTGCGCAGGATACGACGACGCGGCTGTTGAAATAGCAGCCACTAAAGCAAGTTCCTGTCACCTGGAGGCTGATTCCTTGGACCGGGGCAAGCCACTGAAGCACAACCGGCTCAATGATCTACATTCCAAAGAGTGGATCAAATTCCAGAAATCCTGGTTCATCCACAGACCTGCACGACGCCAATCGGCTGTCCTTCTGCACCCGGCAAAGTTCCCTGAAGAGCTTATCGCCGAGTTCATTACATTCTTTACCAAGCAGGGCCAGGCCGTACTCGACCCGATGGCCGGCACCGGCAGCGCTCTGATTGCGGCCCTGCAGACCGGCCGGCGCGCATACGGCGTCGAGCTGCAG
Organism: Candidatus Zipacnadia bacterium; assembly: GCA_029821145.1. Taxonomy (GTDB): domain Bacteria; phylum Armatimonadota; class Zipacnadia; order Zipacnadales; family UBA11051; genus UBA11051. The sequence continues at coordinate 3,447 of JALGTY010000140.1, read as the reverse complement.
GACAAATACGCCGACAGCGCCCGCGAGCGCCTGCAAAAGCTGTCCGATGAACTGGACGACCCGCCCGAGCATCGCCTGGAAACCGCCAACGCAGCCAACATCGCCGACCTTGACTTTCCTGAAATAGACTATTGCATCACCTCTCCGCCATACTGGGACATGCTGCACCGCAAGGGCTTCGACACTCAGCAAGAGCGCCGCGAGGACGATAGCCTGGATGTGCATTATTCCGACGACGAGGCCGACCTTGGCAACATCGAGGATTACCATCACTTTCTCGACAACCTCACCCATATCTATCGCAAGGTTGCCGAACTGCTCAGAGAACAGGCCTATATGACGGTCATCGTTAAGAATATCAAAAAGGGCGGCACGATTTACCCACTGGCGTGGGACCTGGCGGGGCGGATGTCTGAATTTCTTACTCTGAAGGATGAAAAGATCTGGTGCCAGGACGACCTGCGCCTGGGTCCGTATGGCATGGGTTACGCCTGGGTCTCCAACACCATGCACCATTACTGCCTCAATTTCCGCAAAGAGTAGCGACTTGCACAGCGCCAAGGAGGCGTTATGAATGAAAATCAGTGTGCGCAGTTGGAATCTCAATCTGCCGATGTATGAGGGAATTGAAGCGGCGGGGCAAATGGGCTTTGACGGTATCGCCCTGTGGATGGGCGAGGGCTTCCTGGAACTCGAGCAGGTTCGCTCCGACGATGGCGCTCGTGTCCGCGAAGCCTGCGAGGAGGCCGGGCTGGAAATCTGCGCAATCACCGGCGGACTTGGCAGCTTCCTGGACCCCGAGAACCGCCCAGTGGCCATGCAGAAGGCCCGCGATGAGCTGGTCGTCTGCCAGATTCTCGACATTCCGTGCATCACCAGCCATGTCGGCGTCATGCCCGCTGATCTACGCGCGCCGGACGCCCAGGCGATGATCGAGGCCCTGCGAGCCATCGCTGATGAAGCGGCGGTGATGGGCAAGACGCTATGCTGCGAAACTGGCCCGGAAGACGCTCGTACTATGCTCAAGTTCATCCGCGCCGTCAATTCCCCCGGTCTGAAGGTCAACTACGACCCGGCCAATTTCCTGCTCGGTGGCTTCGACTGGTTCGAGGGCGTCAAGCTCTTCGGCGACCTGACCGAGCACACGCATGCCAAGGATGCCAAGCGTAACCCGGATGGCAGCACCGAGCAGACACCACTGGGCGAGGGCGACATTGATTTCCCTAAATGGATCGCTGCCCTGCGCGACGTGGGCTTTGACGGCTGGCTGTGCATCGAGCGCGAGACCGGCGACGACCGGCTGGGCGACTGCCAGCGCGGCCTGCAGTTCCTACGCGAGCTGATTTGAGCTTCACATTGGACTAAGACGATGAAGCGGGCGAGCAACTCTGAGGCGAGTGGTAACGAATGCGAGGCATCCGCGCAACAGGCGGCTGAGGTGGAGAAGCTGCTGAAGATGCCGCTTAGGGCGCGCACTCGACGCCTGCTGGGGCTTTTCGACCTGCGTCCGCGCAAGTCTCTGAGCCAGAACTTCCTGATTGATGACGCCGCAGCCGATGCGCTGGCGCAGGCCGCTAATGAGCACAGTAATCCCGACACATTGATGATCGAGATCGGCGCTGGCCTTGGCGCGCTGACGGTGCCGCTGGCAAACCCGGGCAGGGAGCTTGTCGCCTTCGAAACCGACAAGCATCTCATCCCGCCCCTGCAGTTGCTCACTGAGCCGTTTCCCAATGTGGCTGTCAGACACTGCGACATCACCGAAGAGGACTTGGGCAACTTCGCCCCCGGCCGGCGACTGGCGGTAGTAGGCAATCTCCCCTATCATATTACAGGGCTGCTCTTGCGGGCGCTGATGGAGATCGGCCACCGCTGCGACATCCTCATCGTCACCGTCCAGACAGAGGTGGCTGAGCGGCTTGTGGCCGGGCCAGGTGACGAGCAATACGGGGTGCTGTCGGTATTCGCCGACTACTACCTGGAGTGCATCGAGACGCTGCGACGCCTCGGCCCTGGTGCCTTCCTGCCGCGACCGGACGTGGATTCGCTGGCGCTGGCTCTGCAGCCGCGGCCTGACCCTGCCGAAGCCGCCGGCTTGAACTCCCAGCAGGAGGAGTTGCTGTTCCGGACAATCAAGGCCGCCTTCGCCCACCGCCGCAAGACGCTGCGTAATTCGATAGCTATGAGCCATCACCTCGACATCACCAAATCGGAACTCGACGAGGCACTGGCGGATACAGGCATTGATGGTGGCCGCCGTGGGGAAGAACTGGACGTGCAGGACTTTGTGAGACTGGTGGTTACTATTGATAAACTTGGGACGCTGGAGGGATACTTCTGAAGCGACTCAATAACCTACCAATATGGGCGAAGGTGGGCTTAGGGTGTCTTGTGCTGGTCGTGCTCTCCATAGCAGGCTTTGCGGCCTTGCTCTGGTGGAGCTTTCGATCATGTTTTCCACCGCCACCTCCACCAGGCCCGTGGGCGCCGTACTATGTGGAACTGCCGGACGGGGGAAGACTCACCTATCAGCGCAGAGAACACGGCTTCATGGGCCATGGGGCGGGGTATGAAGTACAGGTGATCTGGATCACGCCGCACGGGGATCGGCATTCATTTCAGTGTCGGAAGCAGCGCGTCCCGCTGGAAGACATTGAGTTTCGACTGCGTGAGGACGGCCAGGCGGCATGGCTAGTGGTCTGGAACAAGTACGCTAGAGATGGCGGCCCCTATGTCCGCTGTTCTCTGGACTTCGCCACAGGCAAGTTCGTGCTAACTGACTGGCAGGGCAGCCCTAGCATTATTGCGTTTGCCGGTGATTCGTTGCAGGACTTGAGAAAAGGCGGGCAGACCCAGGACCAGCCTGAGTGGGCGAGTCTTGATGGAGGCAAGCCCCTGGCACGCTGGCTCTACATTCCCTGGCAATACCAATACCCTGTCATTCTGCATTGGTGTCCGCAATTGGCCAGCACCGTTGTCCGCAAGCAGCAGCTCGATGAGAAGAACTATGCCATCGTGGTAGAATCGCCGGATCCCATCTATCGTTACGGCGAGCTGGATCAGCCCGGGCTTAAGATAGTCGAGTACTCCCAGACTGGCGAACCGAAACGCCGTGCTTTCTTCGGCGACGGTCAATTTGTTGACGAGAACGGGACAGTCTGGGAGGTAGGAGGGGGACTGCAGAGCCCTGTCACCAAGTCCGCCATTCCAGCAGAAGTGCTTGTCGAGCGAACCACACTTCCCCCAGGGCCATGGGGTAAGACGTTTGTGCTTGCACGCGACCATAAGCAACTAAAACGACAGCCGCCACTTCCACCTGCGGCACCTTCCGCCCCACAACGGTAAAGACATGAACGAGGCGACAAGAATCACTACCAAAGCCTGCGCCAAGATTAACCTGGGCCTGCAGATACTTGGCAAGCGCCGGGACGGTTATCACGATCTGAT
>JALGTY010000139.1 GCA_029821145.1 Candidatus Zipacnadia bacterium | reverse complement strand
TATCCCGCGCCCCAGTCGAGCACCCGGTCCCGATCGCCGATTTCGAAGGTGGCCGCCAGCAGCTTCGAGCCGGCATCCAGCTTGCCGCGCGAAAACACGCCCCGATCAGTCCACAACCGCAGCCGGATGCCGCGGACGGTGGCCGTGACCAGCACCGGCTTTGAAGGCACCTGTGGGTCAGGGGTGGAGTAATGTTGAGTATCTTCGGAATCGTGGTTCATCGTCAACAAGACACTTTATGGCGTCGGGCTGAAACAGTAGTTATGTAAGTCTTGGGCAACTCAAGTCGTGGCCCGATGGTGTGGTGTCGTTAGTCGTAATGGAGGGGCCTGTCGCAGAAAGCTTCGCGCTGCGGAGCTTTCAAGGCTGGCCCAGCCGTTGTCGTTGGCCGTTTCGGTGCGGACAGCTCGTGAAGATAGCGTTCTGCGCGGGCCGGTCTCCCAGCGCACGAAACGACTGTGCGCTGCTCGGCACGGCCCCTCCAACGGCAGGGCAATGATTAAGAATCTGCACAACTACAGTCTAAGTCAGCGTCCCAGTGTATATCCGGTGACGGTGGCGCGGCCCGGCTCGATAGTGATGGTCTCCACATATACGCCGAGCCTCGCCGGTGTCGCCTGCCTTTCCAATTCACGCCTCAACTGCTCCTGCAGACGGCGCTTGAGGCTGTCAGGAGCTTTCATCTTGCCGATCCACAACTCCTCTATGGTAGCGTTCAGCCACCCGTTTGAAGCGCCGAGTTTGATGGCGACCTGAGTATTCCAGATGCGCCCCTGCTGCGTGATCTTACCTCTGGCGATGACGCGGCCGCGGCCAAGGTAAACCTGGGGGTCACTGAGCTGGCTGCTTTCCACGCCACCGAGCCGGATGAGCTGGCTGATGTCGGCATTGGTCAACTCCAGGTTCACGCGCTGACGGCGGCCCTGCCTTATCGCCTCCTGCACCTGAGCGACCTGCCGGTTCACCGAGGTGGCGGCAGCGCCCTGCTGTATGCCGGCAAGGGCATCCCTGGGCATCGGCGGTTCACCGGTGGCGCGCAGATACGCGCTAAGTGCGACCACCAGCGCGACGACTACCAGCCCGCCGATGATGCCGACTATCCACCAGATGATACGCCGGCGACGCTCCTGCGGCGTGACGTGTGGTTTGACTTTCCTGGCCATGATAGTGTGCTCCGATTGTCCGCAAGCGCGTTATTTCAACTCGCGCTTCAGCACTTTGCCGGCGGCGTTTTTCGGTAGCTCCTCGCAGAAGGCGACCACCTGCGGCACTTTGTAGCTGGGCAGGTGCTGCGAGCAGTGGCGCTTGATATCCAACTCGCCGAGCTGTGCCCCGGGCTGCGGCACTACAACCGCCTTGACCAGCTCGCCGAGAGCAGCCCGAGCGCCGGTGGCCTCAACCCCGATTACCGCCACCTCGCGCACGTCCGGGCAGCGCAGTATCACCTTCTCAACTTCCAGAGCATAGACGTTCTGACCGGCAACTATGATCATTTCCTTCTTGCGGCCATGGACGTAGAAATAGCCGTGCTCATCGCACGAAGCAAAATCGCCGGTGTGAAACCAGCCGCCTCGGATCGATTCTTCCAGCTTGCCCTCCTGGCGCCAGTAGCCGGGGATGATACTATCCCGCCGGAAACACAGCTCACCGATTTCACCGACCGGCACCGGCTCTCCGGTCTCATCAACGATCTTCGTGTGTATCTCAGGAAGTGCCTTGCCGATGGCTTCGGCTTTGGTCACGGCATCGGCGCTGGGCAGCACGTGGGTGATGGAGATGGTCTCCGTCAGGCCGAAGAAATTGTGCAAGGCCACCTGCGGGAAGCGCTGGCGCAGCCTGGTGATGGTACGGGCCGGCATCGGCGAGCCGGAATACGCGATCAGCCGGAGTGACGAGAGGTCAGCTTCCTGCAGGCGCGGGTCCTGTGTCACAAGATGAAAAAGTGTCGGCACGCCGATGAAGGTGCTGCAGTGGTGGCTGTCTATCAGATCGAAAAGCTGCCCCGGATGCGGCTGTGGGGCGATCACCACCGGGCTGCCCAGGTAGGCGCAACTGGGCAGCAGGCTGTAGCTGGCGGTGGGTGCGAAAAACGGGATCGCCAGCAGATGAACATCCTCATGACGGAAAGAATGGGCCAGGATGGCGTTGCGGACATTGAAAAGCAGGTCCTGATGGCGCATGATAGCGCCCTTGGGCAGGCCCGTGGTGCCGGAGGTGTACAGAATAACGGCGAGGTCTTCGCCACACAGCTCCGGGCAGATGTCGGCTGTGGTGTCCGCATCGGCTGCGAAGGCCAAACCGTCATCGTCGGCGGGCACGCGGACCACGTGGGGCGAGACTTGGGCGGTGGAAATTGCACTGTCCACGGCCGCGGCTATCTGCTCGTGGACGAACATCGCCCTGGGCTCGGCGTTGGCAATCACGTGTGCAAGCTCTTCGTCACGCAGTCTGATATTGACCGGCACGACGATGGCACCCAGGCGCACCGCGGCCCAGTAAGCAGAGAAGTAAGCGCCGCAGTTGGGCATGGCGATGGCGACACGATCACCCCTTTGCACCCCGGCCTGCTCGCGCAGATAGCCGGCCAGCGCCCCTATAACGGCGTCGGCTTCCGCAAAACTGTGCGTATGGCCCCGGTATATGCAGGCCGGCGCGTTAGGCAGCGCCCGGCAGGTGTTTTCCCAGAATGCGGCGATATGAGGTAGCGTACCAGTAATGGCAATTCCCTCCGTGGCAGTATGGTTGCCAATTCGCGTCGGGGCCAGCAAGCACCTGCCTGGCGTGTTGTTGAGGGTATGGTGAAGTGGTATAATGCCGCAGTCGCCACTATTGCTGGGCTGTAGAATCCAGATAGGACTTGCACACGAATGAAGCCAATAACCGTTGATGGGCTCCATGAGGTTATAGACCGGCTGGCCGGCAGGAAGATAGCCGTGCTGGGCGACTACATGCTCGATAGGTACATCTGGGGCGCTGTGTCGCGAATATCGCCGGAAGCGCCCGTGCCCGTGGTGGAAGTGCAGGAGGAAAACACAGTGCCCGGCGGGGCCGGCAATGTGGTGCGCAACCTGGCGGACCTGGGCCTGGTGCCGCTGGTATGCGGCGTCATCGGGGAAGATGACAATGGCATGGCACTGGCCTCGCATCTGCAGGAAATGGGCGCCGATCTAATGCCGCTGGTCCAAAACAGCATGTGCAGGACCACGACCAAGATCCGCGTTATCGCCAATCGCCAGCAGGTGGTCAGGGTGGATTACGATTATGCGGCCGAGCCCACCAGCGAACTGTGTGATGAGTTAATCAGCCGCACCGCCGAGGCGCTTGACCAGGCCGACGCGATGATCTTTTCTGACTATGCAAAGGGCACGCTGACGGAGCAGGTCAGCCGCGAGATACTGGCGCGCGCCCGCGAGATGGAACTGACAGTGTGTGTTGACCCCAAGCCGGACTATATTCCCCGCTATACCGGTGCGACGCTGGTTTCACCCAATGAGGCAGAGGCGGCCAGTGCCACGGGCATCAAGATAACTGACGGCAACAGCGTCATCGCGGCGGCACGCAAGCTGCAGGAGACCACCGAGCTAAGTGCGGCGGTGATTACCCGAGGGGGCAAGGGTATATGCCTGTATGAAGGGCGCGGCGTGGCGCACCTGATTCCCGCAGTGCCGACTGAGGTGTTTGATGTCACCGGGGCTGGAGATACGGCGATAAGCGCGCTGTGCGCGTGTTTGTCGTGTGGAGCCTCGCTTCTGCAGGCGGGCATCATTGCCAACGCCGCCGGCGGCGAAGTGGTCCGCCACATCGGCTGCGCAACGGTGACGCCACAGCAGTTGCACGAGGCAATTGATGAGAATGCCGAAGTGATCGAGGAGATACAGACAATCGAGGTGGCGCAGGCCTGAGACAGTGGAATTGCTCAACTGCAAGGACGCAAACGGCCTCGCTCACGGTTCGATGTGGATGAGTTCGCTCCCATTCTCGTCGTCATCGCCGGCCTGCAGCCAGCGTTCAAAAAGCTGCACGGCTTCCTCTCTCGGCATTGTGCGCCCGGACAGAAGCTCGCGGAGCTGCGTAAAATCTCGGCTTTTCAACATCTTGCCACTCAACATTCTGTTGAGATGTGCGATCACCTCGTCGTTGAAAAGCGTCAGGACCAGGCGGGCATTGGCCTCCTCATCGAGATGTAACACACGGTCCAGCCGCGCGGCCAGCTCCCCACGGTTGGGAAGTCCCGTCGCGTATTGATGCAGCAGCCGGCCGAACTCAGCGGCCTTCATGGCCTGAATGTAAGCTCTGATGCCGGCTTGCGCAAGTCTTAGTATTTCCTCGGGCGGCACCAGGTCCGGTTCCACATCCAGGCGCAGACGGCAGTTCGGACATATCGGCTGGCTGTCCAGAGCCGTACCCAGCGCCTCATAATCACAGCGCCGCTGCAATTCAGCTTCGAGGACCTCGAAAGCACGGCCGGCGTCATCTTCGACCTTCAGGTCCAGCCTCTGCAACTGAGCCAGAGCGCGCAGTTCGGGCGAGGCCTGCAGCGTGCGGTAGCGCTCGAAGATAGAGGGGCGATTACAGCGGCTGTGCCAGTTCAGATAGCGGCGTTTGTGAGTGGCCATGAATATCTGGGCCAGCCGCCCGAAAGCGCCGCTCTCGGTTATGATCTGCTCCCCCGTCCCAATCAGGCTTAGCAATCGCTGTTGCCGGGTGCGCAGATCAGCGTCGTTATCGAGGCACAGGCCGTCGGCCACCAGGTAGTCGCGTATGGCTACTACGCGGGCAGCAGTGTTCTGGAAAAACTCCCAGACCGCATCCACCTCCCGCAACAGGTGGGCCAGACGGGTGGGGCCGGCGTCTTGCTGTACGAATCTCTCCGCTTCGTTGACCAGCTTCTTCAGCCCCTCGGCAGGCATGAGCGCCGGATCAATGATCTCGAAGAATTCCCCAAGCTCGTCAAGAACCGCGTGCGCCTGCTGCCATTGCGACGGTCCCTGGCCGAGTGTTTCCTGCAATTGAGCCAGACTTGCTTTCATGGCGGCGATGCGCTTGAGGCTGAGTTCGCGGGCGCTCAGCAACCCGGCGTAGATGGTGGTCTGGGTGGCATGGTCGGGCCTGGGTACCGAAGTGTCGAGCACCATCTTGCTGAGGCGGGTGATACTGCGCCATTCGGCCGTGCTGAGCAGCGGTGCGCGCGCCACCTGCTGCACAGAGCTACGCACCGGGCCTGCCAGCGCGTTGAGCGCCAGCGAACTGCCCTCCTGCCCAATGGCGACCAGCCAGCCGGTCTTGAGCAGACATGCCACCGTCAGCTCAAATATCTCCGGGGTCAGGCCGGCCGGTGACTTGGCTATATGTGGCCCCAGATCGCGGTAGGAGACCGGGCGGCCGCGCTCGGTCTGAGGCGTCGTGTCGCGCTGCCGAACCCGGTCCATGACCTCGGTGGCAGCCGGACTCTTGCCAACATCAATGAAGAGCGTATCCTCGTCACAGACAACCAGCCCCAACGGCACTAGCACGTCCTGGGCCATCGCTGCCAAGTCCCGGTCAACTTCAGCCGACAGAGTGCCAGGCCTGATGAGGCCCTCGACCAGCCGGTCCACCATGCGTGTTCCCGACAGCAGCCGCCGTGGGGCCACGGCTGCAAAGTCGGGGAATATCCGAGACAGTGACGTAGCGACGACCGCGGAGAGCAAGTCGGCCCAGGTTGCCGCGGCCTGCGCAGCAGCGTTCAGCGCCTCCTCGTGCCCCTCCGCTGTGATAGTGTATCCGTCCCGGTAGGCTCCAGCTACGATGCGGGCCACCTCCGGCTCCAGGGTGGCTGCCTCTTCGGCGATACGGTCGGCGACTTCGGGCTGCTCCTGGGCAGCCGATGGCTCACGCAGGATTTGCTGACACGCGGCCAACTGGCGCAACTTGTCGAATTCGGCCTCGCTCAGCGGCCGTGGCAGCCAGGCGATGAGCCCATCGGCAAAGGGCTGCCCGGACGCCGCCGCTGCCGTCTGGCGAAAGGCCTCCAGTTGCGCGTCCGGGGCCAGCAGTTCGGCGATGAATATGCGGCAGTCATATTCGCTTTCGATGCTTGCCAGTTCTGCGGCCTTGTCTTTGAGGCCCTGCGCGGTGATGGTGGTAAGGTCGGCAGTTTCAACAGCCACAAAGCGGGTGGTGTTTTGCCAGATGACCTCAAGTACCTTGACCTGGTCGAAATGTGCCAGCGGAAAATCAGGCCCGGAGGCAGCGGACCTGCCGGCGCGCCACAGACGCGGGTCGGATTCCAAAAGCCCGCTACGCGCCGTCATCAACTGGTGGCGAGCCAGTTCGCTCAGGTTGGTATGGACGTCAATGATGTAGATGTCCTCCGCAACGCCGCTGCGCAAATCAACGTAGTTGCCGCGCAGACGCATCTGCTCCAACAGCTCGGCAGCCACGGTCGCATTTACCAGCGGATTGGCCTGCTCATCAAGCCCGATAAGCTCCACGAGGCTGCCCACTGATGCCGGCATGTTGGCCAGGCTAAGCAAGATAAGCGCCTTCGTGAGATGCAGGAGTGCATCGGCGTGCTCAGGGGCGATGCGTGCTGCGTTCTTCTCGTAGTAGTCCAGCACTTCACGGACGTAATCTGTGGCACGGGGGTGGGCGGCCAGGCGCGAACTGAGCAGATCGAAGATGTCAGGCAGCGAGACCAGCAGGCGGAAATCACGGTCCAGGCTGATAGTCCCGTCGGCGCGGCGTAGGATCTGCAAGAAGTCAACCAGCGCATCGCCCTCGGCAAAGTACTTCTGATACACGTTCTCCAGCATCGGCTCGGCGACGGGATGCAGCGGATAAGAGGCCGCCAGCTCGACTTCAGTGAAGCTAACCTCCCCGAAGGCCTGGCGGTAGGCCTGACTCGCCTGCTTGATTGCCGCCTCGAAACCGCTCTCGTCAATGACTTTTGTCGCACGGGCGTGCGCCACTCGCCGCATCGGTAAGGCGTCGAGGCGGTAGGTGGGCTCATAGCTGTCGCGGATGCCGGCGAGGATGTACGGCTCGATGCCACTGAGTTCCTCCAGCCCCGCGCGCATCGTCAGCAGCAGGTGAAGGCGGTCGAGCTTGGTTCGCTGGCCCAGGAATTCGAGGAAGGCGATGTCACTGCGCACCGCCTTGTTGCCGGCGGCGGCCAGAAACTGCCACAGGTCGTCAATGAGCCACACGATGCCGGAGACATCCCGGTTCTGAATGATCTCCGAGAGCCGGGCCATGCGTTCGACGCGGCTCTGGCGGAAATCAAGCGGATAGCCGATGCTCTGGACAAAGCTCTGGGCCGCTGTAACCGCAGCCGCCCGGTCGCGCTTGACCAGGTCCTGCCAACTGCGGCAGCCCCCGTACCGTTCGCTGACATGCTCATCGAGCTGCCGTTCGTAGCGGGGCAAGATGTGGCGCTCAATCAGGTCCAGTGCGTAGGACTGCTCGGATAGCGGTGCCTGAATCTTGTAGCGGGGCCGCCGTAGTTCCTGCTCCACGCAGTCGAACATGATATCTTCGAGGTGCTCGTCTTCGGCGCGGTGCTCCTGCAACGGCACTGGCACCACCAGCGGCGCGGGCTTGCGGTCCAGGCGGTGTAAGACCTCCTCGAACTCCGGATGCGTCTGCGCAAACAGATCTCGCAGCGGCTGGTACTCCAGGAGCAGCGCCGCCACGCATAGAAGATGGGTCTTCCCCGACCCGGCAGGCCCCTGCACCATGAACCCGGCACCGGTCGTCAGGTCCGAGACCAAGTGCTCGAACAGATTGTGCAGCGGATCGTGATCCGGTCCGGCCAGGGGCAGATACTCGGATAAGATCTCATTGAGGTCAGTAGCAGTCAGCAGGCTGGGAGCACCGCCCTCGGCGTCGAGGCTATCCCGTATCTGCCGCAGGTTCGCCAGGTCGAGGGCTCTTGCCATTTCTCGGATTTCTACCAGATCTGCAATCCTCATCTTATCCGTTCGGCTGCCGTATTGAGTGTACGACGACAGATGGCGCGACGCGAGTTCGATACAAGCCGTCTGGGATTATTATGCAGCAAAACCGCCGAGTTTGCAAAGCAACTTGACAGCCCCCGCCGCAATTCCTAAACTACTGTAACCGTTGCGCCAAGAGGCCGTAATCGCCGAGAAGCGCTGTCTATTGGTTCGGCACAGAAGACG
>JALGTY010000138.1 GCA_029821145.1 Candidatus Zipacnadia bacterium | reverse complement strand
TGGCCAGTTCGCCGATTAGGTGCACGATGAACAGCACCGGCGCCAGCAGCCACACATCGCCTGTGAAGTGTTTCAGGTATCTGACCCCGTGCTCCTTGAATCCAAAATACTGAACCGCAAAAAACACCACTAACGCCGGCGCAAAAGTACCATTCAACGTCGCCGCTGGTGCTGCAAAGCCCGGTATCAGTCCCACTAGCGCGTTGCAGAAAACATACAGGAAAATAGTCGTTATGAACGGCGCAAAACGCTCCCCGCCCGGCCCGATCATCTCGACGCACAGGCCCTGGATCGCCTCGATGAAAAACTCCCATACGTTCTGCACGCCCCTCGGAACACTGCGCAGGTGCCGGCTACCCATATACGCCAAAACCACCAGCAAGGCGATGATCAGCCAGCCGGTGATCACTACCGGGTCCACGAAACCGTCCGCCCACTCCGGTATATACGGCTGCAGCGCGTTCAGCCACTGGCCGTGTTCACCAAATCCGCTGCTGGCCTCTCCGTGCATTAGCCCTTATCATCCAAATCTTGGGCAAAAAACAGCCCCTGTCGCCCGGTATTGATACTACAAGCCCGGCCCCGACAGGTGACTATCCCGCTCGCTCGCGGTCAAATTCGCCGCAATAAAGCCCGCCAGGCCAATCGTATATCCGCCAGCCAATCCCACCACATCTATCTGCGGGCATTTCACTGCGCCGTAAATCGCTGCACCGAGTAAGCCGTACTTAGCAACGTGGAGCAATACAAAAACCAGCCTGCGCCGACCGCCTGGTGTCGCGGTGACCTCCATCGTGCACACCACAAGCAACCATACCCCGAACGCCCACAGCAGCACACCGCAAAGCACACCAGCCGCAACTGCCAAGCGCCCGATACCAGCAAAAAACCCAGCAATAAGTATGCCAGGCAGCACCACTAAGAGCCACGAGCGCGGCTTGACTCGCTCCCGATACATTTTCAATCTGCGTCGCTCACCCGTTGCACCGTCCGCCATAGCTCCACGAACCCGGCCGCCGACCCCAGCAGCACCCCTGTCACTGTCAGCCACGGCTCCGTTCCCCACCGCCCGTCCAACCACACGCCAATACCTGCACCGATACCGACGCTCGCCGCCATCGTGATGCCCAGAGTTGTCAGCACCAGCGTCCGCGACATGCCGGTCCTGGCGGGGGATTTGTCGCTGTTCTCGCGGCCTTGGGGCATTTTCGACCCCTACCTCAACACGGCCATAATATACCGTGTAGCAACTGTGTGTCAAGTTAGGCTCTCTCCACACCACACCCCCTGAGGGCGAGGGCATCAATCGCTTGACGCGGGCCTGCGGGCGATGCTAACATGACGTTCGCCGTAGCCTGCAATACTCACCAACGCCTAGCTTGACCGAACAGGATCACCAACTATGCCAGAAGTCACTCTTGACGAAGTCCGCCATGTCGCCACACTCGCGCGCATGGCACTTACTGACGAAGAACTCGAGCGCGTGCGCCGCGAGCTTAACCGCATAATGGACTATTTCGTTGAGCTGCAGCAACTCGATACCGAAGGCATCGGCGACACCTCTCATGCCATCCCCATAACCGATGTGTATCGGCAGGACGAGATCGGCGACACTCTGCCCGCGGCGAAAATCGTCCAGAACGCGCCCGACACTATTGAGAACTTCTTCCGCGTGCCCGTATTCATGGAAGAAGAATAATTCCCCAATTCCGGGAGGCCTTCCGACGTGGAATTGCATGAAATGACCGCATGGGAGCTTGCGGGCTATCTGCACACCGGCGAGGTATCGGCCGAGCAGACCGTCCAGGCCTCCTATGACCGCATAGACGCCATCGAGGACAAGGTCCGGGCGTTCCTGACATTGACGCCGGAAATCGCTTTCGAGCAGGCCAGGCACATTGACGACTTGCGGGCCTCGGGCGAGCAGTTGCCTGTTACTGCGGGCATACCTATCGCCCAGAAGGACCTGCTTTGCACAGACGGCATACCCACCACGTGTGGCTCGAAGATTCTCGAAAACTTCGTCCCTCCGTACAATGCTACGGTCATCCAGCGCTGCCGCGACGCGGGCATGATCATGATTGGCAAGACCAACATGGACGAGTTCGCGATGGGCTCTTCCACCGAGAACTCGGCATTTCAGATTACAGGCAATCCCTGGGACCTTGACTGTGTCCCGGGCGGTTCCAGTGGCGGGTCGGCGGCTGCAGTAGCCGCCGGCGAGGCTACCACCGCCCTCGGTTCGGACACTGGCGGCTCGATCCGCCAGCCGGCCTCCCTCTGCGGCCTGGTCGGCATCAAGCCCACCTACGGCCGTGTTTCGCGCTATGGTCTGATCGCTTATGCCTCATCCCTCGACCAGATCGGGCCCCTGTGCAAGGACGTGCGCGATGCGGCGCTGCTGATGAGCGTGATCTCCGGCCGCGACTCGATGGATGCCACCTCCGCCGACGTACCCGTGCCTGACTTTACCGGAGCTCTGCACACAGATATCAAGGGCCTCAAGGGCGGCATTGCGCACGAGTTGCTGTATGGCGAGGGCATTGACCCTGCGGTGCGTGAAACCATTGAACGGGCCGTCGAGCAGCTTTCCTCGCTCGGCGTGGAATTTGAGGACGTAGCCATGCCCCATGCCGAATACAGCCTCCCCTGCTACTACATCATCGCCCCTGCCGAGTGTTCCTCCAATCTGGCCCGCTACGACGGTGTGCGCTACGGTCACCGCACCGACGAGCCGACCACTGACATTTACGATCTGTTTGCCAAATCACGAGCCGAGGCCTTCGGCCCGGAGGTTCGCCTTCGCATCATCAAGGGCACTTACGTCCTCTCGGCCGGCTACTATGACGCCTATTATCTGAAGGCTCTCAAGGTCCGCACGCTGATTAAGAGCGACTTTGACAAAGCTTTCGAGAACTACGATTTCCTCATCTGCCCCACCTCGCCGACGGTAGCTTTCAAGATCGGCGAGAAGGCTGATGATCCCTTGGCGATGAAGCTGGCCGACATCTGCACTATCCCGGTCAATCTTGCCGGCATACCGGCCCTCAGCGTACCGTGCGGCTTTGTTGACGGCTTGCCCGTGGGCATGCAGCTCATGGGCAAGCCTTTCTCGGAGGACGCTTTGCTGCAGGTGGCCTATGCCTACGAGCAGTCCACCGACTGGCACACCCGTCGCCCGTCCCTCTGAACCATTCCGCATCCCAGGCCTCGCTCAAACCTCACGTGGGTCGAGCTTCTCAAACATATCTCCGTGGCTCGGGCTTCCTCAACAGACCTCCGTGGGTCGAGCTTCTCAAACATATCTCCGTGGGTCGGGCTTCCTCAACAGACCTCCGTGGGTCAGGCATCCTGCCCGACTCGCCGTTGCCGTTTGCCGTTATCCCCTCTCCCCACGGGAGAGGGGAACAAAAGGGGTGAGGGTGCCGTTGCCGTTTGCCGTTGTCCCCTCTCCCTGTGGGAGAGGGGAACAAAAGGGGTGAGGGTGCCGTTGCCGTTTGCCGTTATCCCCTCTCCCCGCGGGAGGGGAACAAAAGGGGTGAGGGCGCCGGCGCTGTTGCAATCCCACTTTTCGTTTGCTATACTGACGCCTCCTGCGAGAACCCATCAGCCACATTAGTGAACCGAGGGCCGGGTGATTCTGTATGGCCGTCATCAGAGTGCTGGTAAGCGGGGCCTGTGGCAGCATGGGCGGCTATGTCTGCCGCGCCGTGGACGCTGCCGAGGATATGACCATCGCCGCAGCCGTTGATCCTGCGGGAATTGGCCATACTCTCGACGAGTACATGCCTGAACTCTCAGAAGAAGCCCGACACCTCCAGATAAGCGGGCATCTGGCCGCCACTCTCCAGCAAACCAGCCCTGATGTGATGATTGACTTCACGGCCCCGGCCGTCGTCATGAGCAACATCGAGGCCGCGTTGAATGCCGGTGCCGGGTGTGTCGTCGGCACCACCGGCTTTAGCGAAATTGACCTCAAGACCGTCCAGCGCATGTGCGAGACCAAGGGCGTGGCGTGCCTGATAGCGCCCAATTTCAGCATTGGCGCCAATCTGATGATGAAGTTCGCCGCCGAGGCGGTATCATCTTTTGAATACGCCGAGATCATCGAGCGGCACCACGAGCATAAGAAAGACGCGCCCTCGGGAACCGCAGTCAAGACTGCCCAGATGATGGCCGAGGCGCGCCAGCGCCCTCTGTCTGTGGTGCCAACGGAGCGCCACAATGTCGAGGGCAGTCGCGGCGGCACGCTCGGCAACATACCCATACACGCCGTCCGCATGCCCGGATACGTAGCTAACCAAGAGGTTCTCTTGGGCGGCCAGGGCGAAATACTGAAGATATCGCATGAGACCACCAGCCGCGAGTGTTTTATGCCTGGCGTGATGCTGGCGGTCCGCAAGGTGCAGACCCTTTCCGGGCTCACCTATGGGCTGGACAAGCTCCTGACCAAGTAGCATCGTCGCATCTCTGGTGCATCACACATACTGTCCCGTAGCTCGGGCTTCTTACTCCTATTCCGTGCCACAGGCTTCCCAGGGCGTATGCTGTTGCCGTATGTCGTTCTCCCCTCTCCCTCCGGGAGAGGGGGCGAGGGTGAGGGTGCCGTTGCCGTATGTCGTTCTCCCCTCTCCCTCTGGGAGAGGGGGCGAGGGTGAGGGTGTCGTTGCCGTACGTCGTTCTCCCCTCTCCCCCTGGGAGAGGGGGCGGGGGTGAGGGTGTCGTTGCCGTACGTCGTTCTCCCCTC
Source organism: Candidatus Zipacnadia bacterium (assembly GCA_029821145.1). GTDB lineage: Bacteria > Armatimonadota > Zipacnadia > Zipacnadales > UBA11051 > UBA11051. The sequence goes on along the minus strand of JALGTY010000138.1, from coordinate 3,437 downwards.
TCCCTCTGGGAGAGGGGGCGGGGGTGAGGGTGCCGTTGCCGTATGTCGTTCTCCCCTCTCCCTCTGGGAGAGGGGGCGGGGGTGAGGGTGCCGTTGCCGTATGTCGTTCTCCCCTCTCCCTCCGGGAGAGGGGGCGGGGGTGAGGGTGTCTTCCGGAGCGGCCGTCGCTTCTCGCTGGTCGAAACTTCCAAGCCATAATCACTATCAGAGGTGAACCTTATGCCCGCAATCAGAGCCGGACTCGTCGGCGTCGGCCCGGTCGGCGATAGAATTTACACATGCGTGAAGGAGCGCAATTTCGACCTCGCCGAGCCGCTCAGAGTCATGGCGACCCGTGAGCGCCACGAGGTCCTCGGCGGCGACGAGGTGCTGGTCAAGCAGATCGCACCGGAGCTCTTCGACGGCCTCGATGTTGTGTTCTTCGCCGGCCGCGAGGGGGCCAAGGGTGCTTCCGTAGAGTGGGGTAAGGTCGCCATTGACGCCGGCGCCTACGTCATTGACAACGGCGGTGATTTCCGCCTTGACCCCGACATCCCGCTCGTCATTCCTGAGGTAAACATGGACGCGGTCAGCGCGGCCACCAGGTTCATTTGCAGTCCCAACTGTTCGACGATACAGATGTGCGTTGCCCTGGCCCCGCTGTACCGGGTCGCGAAGATCGAGCGCATCATCGTCTCGACTTACCAGGCCGCTTCCGGCTGGGGCGCCCGGGGCCAGGAGGAACTCAATTCGCAGATTGGGCAGCTTGCCCGGGGCGAAGTCACCGAATGGGACCCTGCCGTTTTCACCAAGCCGCTGGCGCTCGACTGCATCCCCCACATAGACGCCTTCCTTGACAATCTCTACACCAAGGAAGAGATGAAGATGCTCTATGAGACCCGCAAGATCTTCGCCGACCCCGACCTCGCCATCACCGCTACTGCGGTGAGAGTGCCCGTTGAGATCGGCCACTCCGAATCCATCAACATCGAATTCGCTGCCGAAATGAACGCGGAAATGGCCCTCGAGATTCTGCGCGACCCGGACCAGTCCCCCGGTGTGGTGGTCATTGACGGGCCGACAACGGATCCCAACTATGGCACCGTGCGCGACCAGGCCGACCCGAGCAAGCAGCCTTGGGCCGGTCATCGGTATATTGACGAGCGCGGCTATCCGACTCAGGCCGACGTGCTGAGGGACGAGTTCAAGGACGCCGTCCTGGTGGGGCGCGTGCGCGATGATGTTACCAGGCCAAACACCATCAACCTCTGGTGCGTATCGGACAACCTGCGCAAGGGCGCGGCCACCAACGTCGTACAGATTGCCGAAGAGATGATCCAACGCGGCATCATCCCGTAGCCCATACTGCTCGCCAACGCGTAGCTCGCCCTTCACGCCCAGGGGACTGTCCCTTTAGGGACTGTCCCCGCCGATCCATCCCCCTTCTCCCGTCTAGCCCCAGCCATTTTTTCGCTGTCGCCGAAAAAACATGAAAAAAATGTGTGACTCAGGTGCTGTATATAGTAGTGGGACCATAATGTTTACCTCTGTTAGGCAGTGAGTGAGACCGGCCCGAGACGCTCCCCGCCAAGAATCCCCGTGCATGCTTAATTTTTTCTACTTTGCATGCAAAGTACCTTTTCTCCCTCCAAGTAACAAATCCCGTAGTATCAGGCCCTCGTGGCATTGGCGACGGTTTACTGCCCGCTAGCAAATCCGCAAAATGACCCTGTTTACTCCCCCTCAGTAGGCGGTTACTGAGGCCAGTAAATGGCGGACCGCTTCTGCACAAAAAGAACGCAGAAGCGAAATTATGAAAAGGTGTCCGCCCGCTTGTGGCGAATATGAGAGTTATCATCGCGGACGTGCGTACTTTGTCAGCATACTCAGCGCGACTGCTTTATGACGCGTAGCTCGGCCTGAGCTTTGCGTCGTGTGCAAGGCTCAGGTGAGAACTGAGGACGCTCGGCGTCCTAAGTTCTCAGCTTCCAGCCCGAGTCGGCCTCGCGGCAGCCGTATCCTAAAGGCCTACTGACGAGTAGCGTCCGCAGAGCGCGACTGGAGAACTTCATAGGAGGCAGAAAAATGGCGCGTTTTGGCAGTGTTCTGACCGCTATGGTGACCCCGTTCGATGAGCAGTTGGCGGTGGATTATGACCGGGCGGCACAATTGGCTAAACGCCTGATAGACCTCGGTTCCGACGGCCTGGTCGTTACTGGCACCACCGGCGAATCGCCCACCCTGACTTCGGAAGAGAAGCTCAAGCTCTATGAGGTGACCAAGCAGGCGGTCGGCGATGCTCCGATTATCGCCGGCACCGGCAACAACAACACCGCCGCTACCATCGAGCTTACCAGGAAGGCGTCGGCCCTGCCCATTGATGCAATAATGTTTGTCGGGCCATATTACAACAAGCCGTCGCAGGAGGGCTTCTACCAGCACTTCAAGGCCGCCGCCGCAGCCACCGATCTGCCCGTAATCGTCTATAACGTTCCTGGCCGTACCGGCAAGAATATCGAGGCCTCGACTGTCATCCGGCTGGCAGAAGATGTCGAGAATATCGTGGCGGTCAAGGAGGCCAGTGGAGATATCGGTCAGATCTCTGAAATCGCCGCTAAAGCGCCGGACGGCTTCGAGGTCTATTCCGGCGACGATTCGATGACTTTACCCTTACTGGCCGTCGGCGGCGTCGGTATCATCAGCGTAGCCGCCAACATCAATGGTCTCCACATCGCAGAGATGGTGGCCGCCTATCAGGCCGGCGATGCAGGCCGGGCCGCCCGGCTACATCACATGCTGCTGCCGCTGTTCGATGCCTGCTTCCTGCCATCCGGCAACCCGTCTTGCGCGAAGCGGGCGCTGGAGATATGCGGCTTCCCGGTCGGCGCTACGCGGCTGCCGGTGGTGCCGGCGTCTGACGAAGACACGGAAATCATTCGCGCCGCGTGTGAGGGACTGGGGCTGGCCTGAGCGCCTTCATGCGAACACTGGCAAGCACTGATGCTCGATAAGGCCGCCAAACAGCAAATCCTCGATGAGATAGCCGCCCAGGTGCGGGGCTGTACGCGCTGCCCGCTGCACCGCAGCCGCACCAAGCCTGTGCCCGGGGAAGGCGATCCTGACGCCGATGTGATGTTCATCGGGGAAGCGCCCGGTTACTACGAGGACCAGCAGGGGCGGCCCTTTGTCGGCAATGCCGGTCAACTGCTCGACAGGCTCCTTGGCATCGCGGGTCTGCGGCGCACCGACGTGTTCATCGGCAATATCCTCAAGTGCCGTCCTCCCAAGAACCGCGACCCGGGCCCTGATGAGAGAGCTGCGTGCGCCGAATACCTCGACGCGCAGATTGCCACGATTCAGCCGCTCGTCATCTGCTTGCTGGGGCGCGTGCCGCTGCAGACTCTACTCGATCCTGGCGGCTCGATTACGCGGCTCCACGGCAAGCCACAGGAGAGAGA
>JALGTY010000137.1 GCA_029821145.1 Candidatus Zipacnadia bacterium | reverse complement strand
GGCGATCAAGCTGGCGCCCGTCTATAGGGAGCTGCAGGCGCGCGGCGACAGCTTCACCACCAGCGTCGTGGTCACGGCCCAGCACCGCGAGCTGCTCGACCAGATGCTGGCGGTGTTCGGCATCAAACCCGATGTGGACCTCAACATAATGGAGCAGGACCAGAGCCTGGCGCAGGTCACTTGCCGCGCGCTTGAGGCTTTGCAGGAGACCCTCCGCAAGCTGTCGCCTGACATGGTGCTGGTCCAGGGCGACACTACGACGGTTTTCGCCGGCGCGCTGGCGGCCTATTACGAGAAGATAGCCGTCGGCCACGTCGAAGCAGGGCTACGCAGCGGCAACAAATTCGCGCCCTATCCTGAGGAGATCAATCGGCGCATGACTGATGTGCTGTCCGACTTGCATTTCGCGCCCACGCAGCGGGCAAAGGACGAGCTACTTGCTGAAAATGTCTCTGCAGATAGCATCTTTGTCACGGGCAACACGGTCATTGACGCGTTGCAGATGATTGTTGAGGAGTCAAAGCAGGTGCCTGATGCAACGGCTCGGCTGCTGCAGCAGGCTGAAGAACGGCTGGTCTTGGTGACGGTGCATCGCCGCGAGAACCAGGGCGTAGCCTTCACCAAGATATGTGCTGCCCTGGAGCAGATAGCTCGCGATTTTGAGGATGTGACGATTATCTGGCCGCTGCATCCCAGCCCCGCGGTAGCCGACGCCGCTCACGAGTTGCTGGACGGTAAAGAGCGCATCGTCCTGTGCGATCCCCTGGACTACTTTGAATTTGTGCCTCTGATGAGCCGGGCCGATCTGATCGTCACTGACTCCGGCGGCATTCAGGAAGAGGCCTCAGCTCTGGGCATTCCGGTCTTGGTCACACGTGAAACAACCGAGCGACCGGAAGGGATAGAGGCAGGCGTGGCCAAGCTCGTAGGCGTGGATACCGACAGAATCGTGGCCGATACCACGGAGCTCTTCACAAATCCGTCGGCCTATGCGCGGATGAGCCGGCGGGCCTGCCCTTACGGTGATGGCAAAGCGGCTGGTCGCATTTGCGACGCTCTGGAGTATCACTTTGGCCTCTCACAGCAGCGGCCGGCCGATTTTGTGTGGACGTGCGATTGAGGGCGATACATGAGTTTTCTGCAGGCGATGATTCTGGCCATAGTCCAGGGAGCAACGGAGTTCTTGCCTGTTTCCAGCTCCGGTCATCTGGTGCTGATACCAGCGTTTCTGGGCTGGAAGCCGGCGCCATTGGACTATATTATCGTTCTGCATTTCGGAACACTGGTGGCAGTGGTCGCCTACTACCGCGAAGACCTGTGGGCAATCCTTGCATCAGTCTTTTCCCCCCACCGTGGGGAGGACAATAGCGCATCGCTAGGGAATACTAGTGGCCGGCACCTTGGTTTGCTCATAGTGGTTGCAACAGTGCCGGCTGCCGTGGCCGGCCTGCTGCTGAGTGATTTCGTTGACCAACTGTTCACAAAGGCGGGGTCGTTGCCCGTAGCGGTAGCGCTACTGGTCACCGGCGGCCTGCTGTACATGGCGGATCGCACCAGAGGTGGTGCTGAGCCCGGCCACATCGCCTGGTATGATGCGCTGCTCATTGGCGTCGCACAGGCGGTGGCCATTGTACCCGGGATATCGCGCTCCGGCTCTACCATAGCTGCCGGTTTGTGGCGAGGCCTCAGCCAGCAATGGGCGCCCAGGTTCGCGTTCCTGATGTCCATTCCGCCGATTGCAGGCGCTTTTGGCATGGCAGTTGCCGATTTATCCGATATGGGCGAGTGGGCCGCGCAGTTGCCGTGCTATGTTTGCGGCTTTCTGGTTTCGGCCGCAGTGGGCTACGCGTCAATCTATCTCGTCATCCGCAGTGTGCAGCAGGGGCGGCTTTTTGTGCGTTTTGGTATCTACTGCCTGATCTTGGGCAGTGTGAGCATAGCAGCCAACTTGGTTGGTTGGATATAGAACAGGTCGAAGCACTAACATGTTACAACCCGGGGCGCAAGAAACAGCAAGCGCCCGGGTAATTAGTACAGGGAGGAGATTTTCGTGAAAGAAGCTCTAACGTCATTTGATCACAATGCCCTGTGGGGGGTTCTTGTCTGCGGGGTCATTGGCATTGCCTATGCTCTGTACTTGCGCAAGCAGGTGCTTGCGGCTGATCAGGGCACGGACGAGATGAAGCAGATTGCCGCCCAGATCCAGGAGGGAGCCCACGCATACCTGGGCCGGCAGTTCAGGACTGTTGGCATGTTGGTCCTCGTCCTGTTTGTTGCGCTGGTTTTGAGCGGCATTTCGGCCGGCTGGGACATCGCAGTCGGCCGCGGCCTGGCCTTTGTTCTGGGCTGCTTTTGCTCCGCCTTCGCCGGCTATATGGGCATGACACTTGCAGTGCAGGCCAATGTACGCTGTGCCCAGGCCGCCCGCACCAGCCTCGCAGAAGCTGTGCTGATAGCCTTCCGCTCCGGCGGCGTTGCGGGCATGTTCACCGTAACGATGGGGCTTCTGGGTGCAACTCTCATTTTCATGCTGTTCTATGAGAGAGCCACCGAGGTTCTGCTTGGCTTCGGCTTTGGCGGGTGTCTGCTGGCTCTGTTCATGCGCGTGGGCGGCGGCATTTACACCAAGGCGGCCGACGTCGGCGCTGACTTGGTGGGTAAGGTCGAGGCCGGCATTCCCGAAGATGATCCGCGTAACGCCGCCGTCATAGCCGACCAGGTGGGTGATAATGTAGGTGACTGCGCCGGAATGGCCGCTGACATCTTCGAATCCTACGAGGTCACTCTGGTTGCCTCGATGATCCTGGCTCTTGCCCACGCCGGCATCACCGGCAACATGCAGGACGCCGTCATCTGGATCATGTTTGCGCTGCTGGTTCGTGGCATCGGTGTTCTTACCTCGATGTTCGGCATCCACATCGTCCGCTCGCGCTACGATGACGAGTTCCCACTGAAGGCGATCGGCCGTGGCTTTATCTGGTCTGCGGCTCTATCAGTGGTGGGCTTTTTCTTCGTCGCCAATTACTATGCCCACGACATGCGTCTGTTCTGGGCCACACTGCTCGGCATTATCATGGCAGTGGCCATGTACAAGCTGACAGAATACTATACATCAGGCGTCTATAAGCCCGTGCAGTCCATTGCCAAGGCTACGCAGACTGGCGCTGCGACCAACATTCTTACTGGCTTTGCCGAGGGTCTGGAAAGCTCGGTCTATTCCCTGCTGGTTGTGGCGGGTTGTATCTTCGGCTCAATCATCGTGTTCGGCAGCGAGGCGAACGCCGTCGAGATTCTCTATGGTGTTTCTCTGACCGGTCTGGGCATGCTGACCACCACAGGCGTCATCATCTCGATGGACACCTACGGCCCGGTTGCTGACAATGCCCAGGGCATCTGCGAGATGGCCAATATAGAAGAGGGCGCCGGTAACGTCGAGGTTCTAGACGCAGTCGGCAACACTACCAAGGCCGCCACCAAGGGTATCGCGATTGCCTCTGCGGTGATCGCTGCGGTCTCGTTGTTCGGCTCATTTCTCTCCAAGGTTGCACAAGGACAGACTGGCATCGGCGGTGGTGCCGACAGCGTCTCGCTTGGGGCGCTGGAGCGGCTGTCCATTCAGATTGACAAGCCACACGTGTTCGTGGGCCTGCTGATTGGCGGTGCGATGCCGTACCTGTTCAGCTCCATGACTATCCGTGCGGTTTCGCGCGCGGCGTTTCTCATCATTAACGAGGTGCGGCGGCAGTTCCGCGAGATCCCCGGCCTGATGGAGGGCAAGGAGGGTGTGCTGGCAGATTCGGGCAAGGTGGTTGATATCTGCACCGCCTCGGCGCTGCGCGAGCTGATTGCTCCGGCCCTGCTGGCGGTCCTGGCGCCGGTAATTGTTGGCTGCTGGCTGGGCTGGTCCGGTCTGGGCGGCTATCTTGGCGGCATCATCATCTCCGGGCAGCTTATGGCCGTGCTGATGTGCAATGCCGGCGGTGCCTGGGACAATAGTAAGAAGCTCATCGAGGATGGTCTTTACGGCGGCAAGGGCTCTGAGGCCCACAAGGCCGCGGTAATCGGCGATACCGTTGGCGATCCCTTCAAGGACACCGCCGGCCCGGCCCTCAACCCGCTGATTAAGGTCATGAACCTCGTCGGCCTGCTGATTGCTCCGGTGATTGTGGCCGCCTCCCACGGGGATAACAATATGATACCGGGCACGGGGCTGGTCATAGTTGGCATTGTCCTGGCCGTAGTCGTCGCTATCGCTCTGATTATGTCCAAGCGCGAGAGCAAGGACATAGTCGAGGTGCAGGAGCAGTTGCAGAGCACAGAAACCGACGCCTCGTAACCAGATCAGACGAGCAGAAAGCACGACGGGCGGAGTGGATCCTTCACTCCGCCCGTCCTTTTTGTGTGGCGCTATTTTCGGGATACGGCAAGAGCCTATTCAGTGGCATACAGTTCCTTGAGCATCTCCACCCCGTTCTCCACCAGCGCTTTTTCGGTCCCCGGGCCGCTGGGGTTATAGCCCTTGCCCGGCTCGTAGCCACCCTCCTTGATGGCATCATCGGTACACAGGTAGTCAGCATAGCCGTTGGCGATACTGATGACGGAGGTGTATGGAAAGGGTGAGCGTTGCTTGAGCTGCAGGCCGATCTCGACGAGCGTCTCCCCTGGCGTGCAGATAATACCCATATCCCCGATCCGTGCGGCCCACATCTCCCACGGGACAGTCGCACATTCGTGGTACTTCTCGACCTGCACGAGCTGGTACATCAGCCAGCGACATTCGCTGCTGGTCTTGTCCTCGATGGCATCTATCTTCTGCCTCACCTGGTCCGGCGTCGGATAGTCGGGCGGCAAAGGCAGTTCCACCGTACGGGACACGGAGCCCAGCAGCGGGTCATTGCTCAGTTCCTCTATCTTCTGCCATGTCGCGGCGGCTTCGGAACCGAGCGCTCTGCCGACTCGCTGCCGCGAATTGCCGTAGCGCCATGTGGGTACCTGGTCGCCGGCGCAGCCTGCTGCAAACAGCATCTGTCCGCCGATGACCTGCTCGAAGGCCCAACGCGCCGGCCCCGGGTAGTCGGCGGAGATGGCATATTGGTCCTCGCTGCCGACGACTGCATGGCACGCGAAAGATATAAGCGTCGCCAGCGGCTGTCCAGCCTTCGTATCCACGCGCAGAACGGGAACCTCATTATCTACGGCACCAGCGCTCAGCCCATCGAGTTCGGCAAGTGGCGGGGTCAGGCGCGGCCCCAGATGACCGTGCCGGGGCCAGGCCTCAGCCAGCTTGGCTCCTTCCAAAGATGCGGCGACCGCCTTCTCGGGCTCCATGGTCAGGTTCATTGCCACTTTCCGCTCAGTCATGTCAACCGGGCGCCGGTTGAAGCTGATACCCCATGCCCGGCCCGTGCCACAGCCGACCACAGCCGGCTGGAGCTGGCCAATAGCTTCGGCGATGCTGCCGGCTATGGAATCAATCAGGTTGAGCCGATAGTCTTCTGAGACCGCGGCCTTCAGCTCGTCGGTCATGTAACCCGAAGGCTTGAGGCTGGGCCCGAAATGTGTGTGACTGCCACATATCATGATCTGCTCGGGCCGAAGGTCGGTGATCTCGGTCGCCTTTTCGCGGATATCGCCGACGGTCCCCTCGTCAACGCCGATGAGGTCGGTACAAACCAGGGCTATAGTCGTCTTACCACTTTGCAGGACCAGAGCCCGCGCATCGAGCGGGTCCTCCAGTGCGGTGGCCCCATGATCCCGGCCCCCATAGCCTGCCATTGGACATCCCAGAGCCGGGGTTATATCACATTTGGCAAAACCTGCTTGTAAAGACACTTTTCCACACCTCTTTTATTGATTTTGTCGGCAGTCCATTTACTCATCGCCAGCTAACTGTTTCAGCATCTCCAGCGCATTTTCTACCAAAGCCGCTGCGGTGCCCGGACCGTTGCAGTTGGTGTCCGGGTCGAGGCCCGGCTCCGCACCGCCTTCCTCTATTGCCGCGTCGGTGCACATGTACTGAGCCGAATCGTTGGCGAGACCGATGACGGTAGTGACCTGGAAGGGCGAACGCTGCTTGATCTGGAGGCCGATTTCGACGAGTATCTCGCCGGGAAGACCTACGATGGCCATGTCACCGACGCGGGCGACCCAGACCTCCCGTGGCGTGGCGCTGCGACCGGCGACTTGCAGGGCTCTCTTATACCTGCGCCGCGCTGCAACACCGGCGGCATCATCGCGGTCGCCGAACTCATCGCACTCCGCCTGGGCCTCCTCGACGGTCGGGAAGCCTGCGGGAACCGGGATGTCAACCATGCGCGAGATAACGGCAAGTGGTACATCGTCCGCCGGCGTCTGAATGCGCAGCCATGCCTCGGCGGCCGCACAGCCGATGGCCCTACCCACTCGCTCGCGGGAGTTGCCGCCGCGCCAGGCCGAGGTCATGTCACCCGAGCAGCCGGCAGCAAAGAGCATCGGGCCGCCAATGGCCTGCTCGAATGCCCAGCGTGCCTCGGCCGGGTAGTCCGCCGAAATGGCGTAGAGGTCATCCTTGCCCACGGAGCCGTGACAGGCAAAGGTGGCGAGAGTGGCCAGCGGCTGACCGTCGGCAGCATCCACCCGCAGGACCGGGACTTCGTTGTCTATGACCGCGACGCTGAGGCCGTCCAGCGCGGGCAATGGGGCGCTCAGTCGCGGGCCGAGATGCCCATGCCGGGGCCATGCGTCGGCCAGCTTTGCGCCCTCGCTGGAGGCGAGCGCAGCCAACTCAGGCTCCAGCGTGTACGTGCCCACACACTTCCGGGTGTGGAGGTTGACCGAGCGACGGTTGAAGCTGATGCCCTCCGCGCGGCCGGTTTCCCAGCCGGCGACGGCCGGCTGCAACTGCTCGCAGGCCTCTATCACCGCACTGGACAGAGCAGCGGCGGCGACTCCCGCGTACTCCTCGTCCACGGAATTGCGCAGCAGCGTCTTCACATAGGGTATCGGATGCATGCAGGGGGCCCAGTGTGTGTGTGTCGCGCAGATCATCACCTGCTCGCCCGGCATCCCCGTCTCCGCCGTCACCCGGTCGCGCACATCGGCGACGAACGCGGCATCCACATCCTCCAGATCCGCGCACACAATGGCAACCGATGTCTGCTCATTTCTCAGCACGAGAGCGTACCCGAACAGGGGATCGTCTATGCTTGACGATAGTTCTTCACGACCGCCGAACCCCGACAACGGACAACCTATCTCCGGTGTCAGGTCACAACCGGCGAATCCAGCCTGCAATGGCATATCTCATCGCTCCCGGTCGCTGTCTGTCACACTTGTATCAAGTCCACAGCGGGCAGTTCCCCGTCGTCAGGCTCGATACCTGCGCTGTAAGCTGACCAGGCATCGGAAGAATCTGAGAGAATAGGGGGGATTTATGGTTTAGCCTATTGACAAATGGGTATATCTACTATAGGATATAGTAGGTAGTAACTATTGCAAGTAGTAACACTATAGAGGAGGTGTCGGTAATGAGACGGATTACACTCAACACACTGTGGTGGGTTCTGAAGCCGTTATTGCTGGCACTGTTGATAGCAGCTATCGCCGGCTGCAGCGGCGGCGACATTGACGACGATGACGGATACGATCCCGGGTACAGCAATTACCCGCAGCACAAGAACCTCACCCTGATACTGCGGGTAGTGGACCCGGATGGCCGCCCGGTAGGCGGCGCCAGCGTGTGGGTGGGCGACCACGAAGATGATTACATGACCACCTCCCGCCTCCGTCCACTGGGGGATGGCTACCCTCGGCAGTGGCGTGGATGGCTGGCGAACTGGACCAGCGACGAGTACCGGGTCGTCATCAATTACCCGGGCGACAGGGACGAATTCACCGTCGAGGCGGGCAAGCGGGGCTATTGGAGCGACGAAACCAGGGTCTCGATATCCGACTACGAACCTGACGAGATATTTGTAAGAGATGAACTGGTGCTGGTGCCGAAAGCCATGATCAGCTCGGCCCAGGCCCAGGCGCAGGAGCCGAGCCAGGCCGAAACCGTTGCCGCAGACGCCGACTTTGAGCGAGAGACTGGGCGCGAACCGCAAATCACAATCGGCGAAGAATAGATGAAGCCACATTCCTACCTCCCTCCGCGAAGGGCGGGCCACAAGGCCCGCCCTCTTTCTTTTTCCCCAACTATCCAGGCATCTTCCTCGACAATACTACCCACGACGCCATCCTTCTCGAAAACTGAGCAGGAAAC
>JALGTY010000592.1 GCA_029821145.1 Candidatus Zipacnadia bacterium | reverse complement strand
TTGCCGACGATGACGCCGGGTATGCCGCCGCCGTCCGGCTCGAAGATCCAGTCAAGCCACTGCTCCGTCTCAGGATTCTGGTCCAACGCCATCGCACAGGCGGTGATGGCGCGCTGGTGCATGCCCTGGTTGCCACGCGCATCGCCGGCTATGACCGCCTTGGCGCCTTCGCGCAGGATGCCGTCGTCGAGGTTCTGCACCAGAAGCTCCCTGGTCCCCTTCTCGCCGATCTTGTACTGCGTGGCCTTTTCGGCGAGGAATGCGTAGAGTTCCGGGTCGTCTCTGGTGCCGGAAAGGACCATGCCCACCGACCGCGCCAGGCCGCTCACCACGCCGCACTCCCAGATATTGGCCTCGACCTTGCCGGCATGGCCGCCGGAGTGGTAATAGTGGAGTTTGGTGTACGGCCGGATGTCGTAGTCCGGATACACGTCGGCGATCCGGTCCAGCATCACCAGCGCTTTGTGGGCGTACTTCTGCTCGCCGGTGTAGAGATAGGCATTAGCGAACGTGGACACCAGACTTCGAATGAAGCCCCATTGCTTCCAGTTGTAGTAGGCGATGAACAGAAAACGGTTGCCATCCTCGTCGAAATATCCATACCCGTCATCCACGCCGTACTTGTGCAGCGGGTCCTTGGGGTCGGGGTGCTCTTCGTTGAAAAGCAGGCTGCGGTCGGCCTTCTCCGGGTCGAAAACTCCGCTCTGGTCAATGCCGCTCTCGTAATATTTGGCGAAGTCATTTTTTGGGAAAACCTCGCCGCAGGAGGGACAGGTCAGCTTCCAGGGCTTGCCCAAAATGTCGGGGCGGTAGGGGTAGCCGCCATACCTGTCAATGTCGTGGCCGCACTTCAGGCATCCGGGGCGCACTTGCACGCCGTCAATCTTGTTCATGCTCACATCAATAGCTCGCGGCAGCTTCTGTCCGGGAATGAACTTCCAGAGGAACTCGTCGCTCAACTCCATGTATCTGTCTGCCGAACCCGCCGCCCCATTACGCTGCGCTTTCGCCCAATCGTACTTTTCACAATTGGCGCGTAGATTGGCGATACGCTCCTGGGTGTACCAGCCTCCGTAGTCGCGGACAGCGCCGGCCGCGGGGCCAATGCCCAAAGCGAGCAGAACCGTGACGACGACTGCAAATAACGTCGCGCTACAACTGACAATCTGACTTTGCATGAGTCTCACCTTTTCATCGCCCAGGTTAAGGCTGATGTGACAGGCGTTTCATTGATATTCCACCCGGAATTACGGTTCACCTTGTGCCGTATTCACTGTGCTTCCCTCCTCCGGGCCGTCGGCGAACTTGAATTGCCGCCGGATGATGAGGGTCTTGTCGTTATCATCTTTGGCGATCCAGAGACCTTGCGGATTGGTGACACAGAGGCCCTCAGGGGCGCAGGCAAAGAGGCTGCCGGTCTCGCCGGCAGGGCGACTTGCGGTCCCCGACAGGGTCATCGTCTCAGGGTTCCATAGCACCTCCGCGAGTTCGAAATTCCCCTGCATTACGTGCATGTCGGTGGACAGAACCCAGGGGTGTTCGCGCCGCCGTGTGAGCCGATACAGACGTGCTGAAGCCGGTGGCACCACGGCGGTCAGCTCTCCGCTGATGGTTCCGACGTAACGCTGGTCCCAGAACTCCCACAACAGGTAATTATCGTCCGGGGCGTCCCAGAACTCCCACAACAGGTAATTATCGTCCGGGGCCAAGTCAAGCCGCTGTAGCGGGATTGTCTGTGTCAGCGGCTCGTCGCCATAGTTGAGTACCGCCACAATGTCCCATTCATCCCAGTCGCCCGCAATGTGCAGGTGGAATACCTTGGGGTAGTCCGGCGACGGCGAGTCGAACAGATCAATCGGCTTGGCCACCTCCGGGTAACGCGGGAAGACTTTCTTGATGAAGGCCAGCCGCTCCTCGGAGATGCGGTCAATGTCGTCGCCCAGCATGAGCGGCCCGCCATTGATGCCGAATATCGTCGCTGTTATCTGCGCGTCGGAGAGGGGGATCG
>JALGTY010000136.1 GCA_029821145.1 Candidatus Zipacnadia bacterium | reverse complement strand
CCGTGGTCGTGGATTATTTTCTTGCTCAAAGCCAGCCCCAAGCCCATGCCGGTGGGCTTGGTGGTGAAGAAGGTGTCAAATATCTTCTCCAGGTGCGCTTGGGGGATGCCGATGCCGGTATCGGAGACCTTCACTACGACGCTATTGCCGAGGTCGGAGGCGGCGGTGAGGCTCAAGCTGCCGCCTTCGGGCATCGCCTCGATGGCATTGCGCATCAGATTGTCAAGGACCTGGTGCATCTGTCCGCGGTCAATGTATATCTGCGGCAGGCGCGGGGGGCAGTGTACGGTTATCTCAACATTTGCGGTGTCGAGCTTCTTGGTAATCATATCCACACTTTCGTGCAGAATCTCGCAGATCTTGCACCAGCGGAAGCGCGGCTGGCTGGGGCGTGAGAAGGCCAGCAGGCCGCTAACGATCTCCTCGAGTCTGACTACCTCATCATAGATGATCCGGGCGTTGCGCTGGACTTTCTCCTGATCGTCGGCCTGCCGGAGCATGAGGCTGGCAAAGCCGCCGATGGTGCTGAGGGGAGTGCGAATCTCGTGGGCTACGATGGCGGTCATCTCGCCGATCGCCGCCAGGCTCTCAGATCGCAAAGAACTCTCCTGAGCCGCCTTTAGCTGCCGGTAGGCCTCCTCCAGTTCCTGGGCGCGTCGCTGCTCCTGCTCGTAGGTCTCGGCCCGGTCTATGGCCAGCACCGCGTGATTGGCCAGGGAGGTGAAAAGCTGTACGTCCGCCTGAGAAATCGGCTGTTGGCTTATGAAGTTGTCAGCGTAGGCAACTCCAATCTTGCGGTCCTTAAGCAGCAGCGGAGCAACCACGAATTCATCAGCCTTCAATAACCGGCGGAAGTTGTCAGGCACCCGTGGGTCATTGGCCGCGTCAACTACGTGTGCGGTTTGATCATCGTAAAGCACTGACACCGGAAGCTCGGGCGAATCTTCAAGCGGCATTTCCAACTGCCTGACGACACCGTAGAACTTGTTTTGTTCGGCCGGGGGCAAGCTGTCATAGTCGTCGAGAAAATCCTCGATAGTCGCGTAATCGGTCGTAACGTCGGACCATATCTTCTTGGCCTCGTCGGCGTCAGTAGGCCCGACGGCCATCTCTGCCTTCAGCATGCCGCTGTCCTCGTCCACTAACATCAAGAATGCACGGTTGAAGCCCAGTCCCACTGCCCCGCCGGCGGTCATCCCCGTCAGGATAGCATGCAACAGGCGCGGGAGCTCCAGCATACCCAGCATGGCCTGGGCGAGCTGCTGCAGCACGAGGCGCTCGTATAGCTGGCGGTGGCGCTCGGTGACGTCCTCGAGTGTCAGCAACACGTTACGCTCGCCAGCGGGGCCGGAAACCGGGTCGAGGCGGATATTGAGAGTGCGCTCACCGTGGTCTGTTGTAGCATAGCGGTAGCCTGACCACTGCACGCGCTCGCCGGTCTCGAGCGTAGAGGTGATAGCCGCGTGTAAGCCGGCATCGTCCAGCAAGCTGTCGGGGAACAAGTCGGCGATGTTTCTGCCCTGCACTTCCTCGACAGGCACCCCTCGCTGTTGGCAGTAGGCGGGATTTGCCAGCAGTATGTTCAATTCCTCATCCAACACCAGCAGACGGACCGGCAGCGCGGCGATGGTGCTCTCGCAAAAAGCCTTCTGCCGCCCCACTTGGTCCAGCAGCCGAGCCGCTTCATGCTCATCTGTTTGCCTCGAAGTCTGATTATCGTGAGTCATCTTAGGTCTGCAAGATTGCTAGCTCCCGACCGCCGCTTCCGCCTCTTCTGCTGTGTCTTGGCGCAGAAATGCCGCTGCCCGTTCGGGTGATACCGGGTTTATGTAGAAGCCGGTGCCCCATTCGAAGCCGGCCGTCTTGGTCAGGCGGGGCATCAGCTCGATGTGCCAGTGGTAGTCGTACTCGATCGTCCTCCAGTATTCGGGGTGGCCGGGTCGCGGCGTGGTGTTGGGCGTCGTCTGGATTATCAGGTTGTATGGCGGCCCACCAAGAATGTCGCGATATCGGAGCAGTATCTGGCTCAGAATGTCTGCGAGTGCCTCCTTCTGGGCGTGGTTCATAAGTACGATGTCATGCTGGTGACTGAGCGGAAAGATATTGACCTCGAAGGGAAACCTGGCGGCAAACACCGATAGTACGATGAAGTGGTCGTTTTGGAAGACCACACGCTCGGGCAGCGCCATCTCCTGCTCGATGAGGTCACAGAAGATGCAGCGCTCCTTGTGGAGGTAGTGGTTGCGGGCGGCGGTGAGCTTGTCGCTGACCAGCTTTGGCACAGTCGGCAGAGCTATGATCTGAGAATGAGGATGGCTAAGCGAGGCCCCCGCAGCAGCGCCATAGTTGCGGAATACGACGATGTGCCGGAGGCGGTGATCACTGCGCAGGTCCACTATTCGCTCGATGAATGTATCAATTATGTTGACAACATGCTCGCGGGGCATCGTGGCAATATCGGCGCAATGCTCGGGGCTTTCGATGATTACCTCATGCGCACCGACGCCTGTCATGCGGTTGAGTAGCCCGATTCCAGAGCGCCTTACCTTCCCCTCAATCGCAAGGGCCGGGAACTTGTTGGGTACGACCCGCACTTCCCAGCCGGGCGTATCTGGCTTCCGGTCCACAGAGCATACCGCCATGATCTCGGGCGGAGTCATATACTCGTTGGAGCTGCAAAACGGGCAACCGCTCGGTGTTTGTTCCTCTTTTTCAATGGCGAAGTCGTTCGGCCGCTGGCCGCGTTCGGCTGCAATTATCACCCAATGGTCCAGAATCGGGTCCTTGCGGAGTTCTGACATCGTTTCGCCTCCAGTCATTAACGCACCAGCGGGCAGCGGTGTCGGATTACTTACTGCAATGATGATGCCGGATTTAGACAGTCGTAAAGATTTCTTGTACGAAACTGTGCCGGCCCGGTCGCAGGCGAATACCGTGCGCTTATGGCTTGACTTGGCCTACGACAGCGGATATACTGCGAATCGGCAAAATGCGTGCCTGGATGCCTGCCGAGGTGCGGTGTGTTCTGGTGCTTGCGGCAGGAAACTGTCAGACTTGAACAGCAATTATCTCGGCTATACTGAGAAGGTGAATAGATGAGGCACCGCAGGTGGATTATCATAGCCTCAGCCTTCGTTCTGGTGATCGTGGCTGGAGTGTTTCTGCTGCAAAACGGTCCACTGGCCCAGCCGCCACCACCACCGCCTGAGGGACCAGGAGGTGAGATGGGGCCGGGGCCTCCGCCACCGGGGATGGAGCCTGGCATGCCAATGGGGCCGGGAGGTCCAAGTGCCCCTGGTGCCGGTGCAGAAGGCGGCCTGGAGTGGACCACAGAAGAGGCGCCCGAAGAGACGACGATGAGCTATGACGATTTCATCGCCAAGACCGGGCAGCCAGCTACTATTCCGGACGCCTTCACCGTGGACGAAGAAGGCGAGCCGGCCATGTACACCTTCAACTCCTGGATGCAGTTGCAGCGGGTATATACCGGCAGGGTTACGGCGGCCGTTGAGGAGGTCGAGCCCGGCCGTGTCGGCTCACGCCTGGTGCGCGAGGCCGAGCAGATGGCCGCCTACAAACTGGGAGTTGATAAGGAGCTAACAAGCCTCTACATCGAGGGGCTCAACGGCTTCTCCTTCAAGGTCAGCTACCCGCTGATGGGTGGAATGACTACCAACCCGGAAGGCAATCAAGTTACTGACATCGGCCCGATAAACGTGCTTGTGGTCATGCAGGTGCGGCCGCGCTTTCAACGCACCTACGGGCAGAAGGTCTATGACCGGCTCAAGAAGTACGACTGCCTGGGTCGCGGCACGATGTCAGGCAATAGTCTGCAGGTCAGTTCATCGCCGTTCACTATCCATACATTCAAGGCCGGATTCTTCCGTCCCCGGAAGCTCAACCTGTCACCCGAGGCGGCAGGGAAATGGGCCACGCACTGGGCCCTGAATTCCGTAATCCTGATGATCAGGGACCGCGAAGGCAAAGTCATATACTGGCCTCCCGCGCTGCCGGCAGGCGTGCCAGCCGGTCAGGGGCCCGACATCCTCGGCGCCATTCTCAACCCGCCTGAGTTCTACTACAGCCCCAAATGGAGACTGCTGATACCACCTGAGGACCTCAAGTGGCAGGGCGGCCGCATCAACTTCAACGGGATTAAAGGCTGGACGTACCCGTTCAGCTTTTCATTGCCGGCCCACATCGCCAAGCAGATGCACTCGGCGAGCGCAATGCTGCTGCCGTCCCCGGCCATCCTCAATGCAGCCGTGCGCGGCGAGTTGACCGAGGCTCAGATTGAGGCTCTCGACAGAGCTCTGAGCAAGTCCTTCAGAGACGCCCTCGGGGCAGACTGGCAGGAAGCTCTGGGCATTGCAGATCCGGAACAGCTCATACAGGAAAGTCTGAGGCGCGCCGGCGTAACAGAAGCGCCGGGTGCCGGGCGGGGTGCTCCTGGTGTTCCCGGAGGTCCGGAGATGATGCCAGAAGACATGGGTCCTGGTGGACCAGGCGGCCCGCCACCGCCTATGGAGGACATGCCACCACCGCCGCAATGAGCGGCTGTTCCTGTCCCCTAGTGCAGCGGCCAGGTACACAGCACACAAGGCCCACCGCGACTGCCGGTGGGTCGTTTTTATTGGCAATTACTCACCTTGTGGCTTGGATACACCTATCCCCCTAGCCCCCTTCCCTGGTAGGGAAGGGGGAACGGGGGTTAGGAAAGGCCGACAGGCGAGGACGGCTGTCCTCCAGGTTTCTTAGAGTGGCACGGCCCTTTTTTCTAGCCTTCCGGGACGACAGGCTTCCTAGCCTGTCGAGGCCTCTCCGAAAAGCAACGGCATGGACAGGCAGAGATGCCTGTCCTCCAGGATAGATTTTTCGGGGCGGGCCGCCACCTGCTGCCTTGCCTGTCCGCTCTTCTAACGCGCCAAGCTGAGCAGTCAGTTTCATTGCTTGTGGGGAAGACACGTGCAGGATTGGGCCCAGGGCGTTGCGAAATGTCTTGCACGTTCCCACGCGCCATACGACGCGTCGCCGGAGGTGCTCGATATAGCCGGTCATAAAGGACTGGTAAGCCTTGGTCTGGCGGTGGTTTGCTGTTTGTCGGCGTCTGCTGCGGACCTGACACAGGAGGCCCAGCCAACTAATCCGGCGCAGCCGCAACAGCCTGCTCCTGTTGAGGTGATCGCAGAGATCAGCCGCGAGATGGCGAAGATGGCCCGGCTCGACCCGGCTGCCGATATCGCCTGCGATATCAAGGGTTCGGCTCGCTACCTGAGCGACGAGCCGCTGGGCCGGCCCCAGCAACTGCTGTTCGACAAGGTGCTGACGGGCCAGGGCATATTCCTCGAGCCCGGCGAGCCGCTGACTATCAAGCTGGAATTTCCAACCAGGCACCGCATCCAGTGCATCCAGTTGCTGTATGCCGGACAATGGCAGGACCCCGGCGTACCGGAGGTGACCATCGCAGCCATCGGCAAGGGCGGCACGGCTACAGAAGTGGGCAGGCTGCCGGCCATCACCCAGCAGCCGGCGCATGAGCCCTTCGTTCAGCAGGTGAACTTCCGCGATGACACTGGAAGCACCGGGCAAGAGTGGCGCCGCCTGAGCCTGGCGATCCCGCAACTGCCGACCGGGCTGGGGCTGGTGGAAATGCGGGTCATCGGCTACGATGCGGGCCTGCGGCGAATTGCCGGGACGGCACACCAGATCGCCCAGCAGCCGGAAAACATCAGCCCCGGCGTCCTCTCGCAGATTGCTGCCTCGCTGCGCGCGCGGCGTCTGCGAGGTGACAAGAAAGCATCGCAGACCGAAGCGGTCGAGCGGCTCAGTGCGCTAATATCGCAGCTTTCGGGCATCAGCGTTGAATTGAGCGTACCAAAGGCGTTGGATTCTGACCAGTCGGTTGCTGCCAGCATAGACGTGCATAACGATTCGCAACATATCCTGGAGCAGGCGGTTGTGAAGCTGCGACTGCCGCCCGGGTGGCGAGCCGCGCCGGCCAGGTTAGTGATCGAGCAACTCGGCGGCGGTGAAAGCATCTTCCTGCCGGTGACCATTTACCCTGCGGCCGGCTCTGAGCGCGAGCTTTCCGCATATCTGTACGGCGCGTACAACGGCGAGCCGCTGTTCGTCCTGGCGGTCACAAGGATGGACGGCGCCGAAGAAAAGGCTCCCTGAGCCAGCGTGTATCACGACCGCTGTGCCATAATATGATGCTACCGCGGATGTTGGGATGCCGGCTTGGATAGCCGAACAGAGGAGAAATACGATGCAGATTGATGAAAGAAGACTCTCCGTATCAAGTATGGATGACGAACAGTTGCGACAGTTCATGGACGAGAACGGCGTCGGGCTGACCGTTGACGAGGCCCGCCAAATCGCCGGCTTTCTTGGCAGAGATCCCACGTTCACGGAGATGCACATATTCAACGTCGAGTGGAGCGAGCACTGCTCGTACAAGAGCTCCGGAGCTGTGCTGAAAAAGTACCTGCACACCACCGGCCCCAATGTAATGCTCGGTCCGGAGGAAGACGCGGGCATCGTTTTCTTCACCGAGTTTGAGGGGAAGCGCTATGGCATTGTCATGGCCCACGAGAGCCACAATCACCCCTCCCAGGTATTGCCGCGAGAGGGCGCGGCTACCGGTATCGGCGGGATCGTCCGCGATGTGGACTGCATGGGCGCACGCGTTATCGCCACCGCCGACCCGCTGCGCTTCGGCAATCCGGAGGGCGAGAACGCCGAGCGCACCAAATGGATCGTTGACGGTGTGGTCGAGGGCATCTGGCAGTATGGCAACGCACTGGGTGTGCCGAACCTCGCCGGCGATGTCTATTTCTCCGATACATTCGATGACAACTGCCTGGTCAATGTCGTAGCTCTGGGCATCGTGGCTGAAGAAGACATCATCCACAGCGCGGTTCCGCCGCAGGCCGCAGATGAGCCGTATGTGATGATATTGGTCGGCAAGCCGACTGACGACTCGGGATTCGGCGGCAGTGCCTTCGCCTCGAAAATCCTCGACGAGGAGGAGCAGGCCGAGGACCGCGGCGCCGTGCAAGTTGACGACCCCTTCCTCAAGAATGTCCTGCTGATGCGCAAGGCTAACGAAGCCGTCCGCGATGCGGCCAAGGAGCAGGGCATTATCATCGGCGTCAAGGATATCGGCGGCGGCGGCTTGGCATGCGGCAGCTCCGAGCTTCCCCAGGCCGGCGGCTTCGGCATCGAGATTGACCTGGAGGCGGTGCATGTCGCACTGCCGGAGATGCTGCCCGAGACAATCTGCTGCGCAGAGACACAGGAGCGCTATCTGCTGGTAGTGCCCCAGCACTTCGCCGATACGGTGCTGAAGATATATAACGAGGACTGGGACCTGCCCAATATCTACGAGGGCGCGCGAGCCAGCATCATCGGCCGCATCACCACAGAGAAAAGCTACCTGGTCAAGTACCAGGGCAAGATCGTCGCCGAGTGCCCGATTGACGAAGTCACCGCCGGCATCTCCTACGACAGAGCGGCCGAAGCCTACGAGTTTGCGGGCAGTGAGCCGGAGTTCGACATGCCGGACCTCAGAGAGGCCCTGCTCAAGGTGCTTACCGACTGCAATACCTGCTCGCGAGCCTACCTCTTCCGCGCCTACGACTCCGAGGTGCAGGGCCACGCCGTCATTCGCCCTGGTGAAGCCGGTGCAGGCGTGATGGTTCCGCTGGACGGCTGCAACGCCGCAATGGCCCTGGCCGTGGATGGCAACCCGTTCTATAGCGACATCTCCCCCTACTGGGGAGGTGTCAACGCCGTTGCCGAGGCCATGCGTAACGTGGCCGCTGTCGGTGCCGTCCCGCAGGCGATAACCGATTGTCTGAACTTCGGCAACCCCGAAAAGCCGCAAGCCTTCTGGGAATTCGACGAGTCGGTGCGCGGTCTTTCCGATGCGGCCAAGAACATCTGGCTGAAGGGCTACAACAACACGCCGGTGCCTATCATCTCCGGTAATGTCTCGTTCTACAACGAATCAGCGACCGGAAGCTCGGTATCGCCCTCGCCGATAATCGCCTGCATCGGGACGATGCCGGATTACTCCATGGCCGTGACCATGCAGTTCAAGGCCGCGGGAGACAAGCTCTATGTGATTGGGCCGCGCAAGGACGAGTTAGGCGGTAGCGCCTACTACCGCGCCCTGGGCCAGGGACCGGGCCCCAATGTGCCGATCGTTGACTTCGAGCTGCACCGTAACATGATCTACGCGATCACCGATGCCATCCAGGCCGGCCACATCGCCGCCTGCAGCGAC
>JALGTY010000591.1 GCA_029821145.1 Candidatus Zipacnadia bacterium | reverse complement strand
TCGATTGCCTCAGCAAAGGCCGGTATAGTATTTTCAGGATGGGTATTCGGCGCTCCACGGTGCGCACAACAGTAAGTTGCCATTTGCAACAGTCTCCAATTCTTCTCTAATCGCCCCTCAACATTCCCAGGGCTATCTGCGGTAGGCGGAATCCACCTTGGCGATCGCTTTGGCCATGTCAACGGCGTCTTGCTCGCCCTGGCACTCGTGAACACCGTAGCGCATCAGTTGGGCCACGCACTTCTCCCCCGCCGGCACGCTGTTGGCGTAGTCAAGCTTGTCAATATCGCCCTTCCAGTGCGGTGAAGTCCACGGCTCCTTCGTCTGACCGTAGGTCTGCATGTCATTGATCCATTGCTTGGTCGGCACCAGCGCTCCGGCATAATCGCCGCCGACCGGAACGCCTTCAGCGCCGACAGCCGCGCCGTATTCAGCCATCGTCTTGCTGCATTTGTCGGCATGGAACAGCAGCGTGCCAAACCAGTACACTGATATGCCGCCGTCCGCGACGGGACTGGGCTCGCAGCATACGACGTCCTCGTTCGCCAGCGCCACCTCAAAAGCCGCCACGAAGTCCTGCCGCGCCTTGGCAATTCCGGGCATTTTTTCCAACTGCACCCGCCCGATTGCCGCCGCGATCTCCGTCACCCGGTAGTTGATCCCCAGGAACAGATTGCTGGGCTCGTCGGTATTGAACGGCTTGCCACGGTCGGCGAAACGCTTAGCATTCCAGTACAGCTCCTCGTCGTCGGTGATGACCATGCCCCCCTGCCCGCCGGAGGTGGTGTGCTTGCCGGACATCATGCTGAAGCAGCCCATATCCCCTATCGAGCCCACCGTCTTGCCCTTGTACTGCGCGTAGTGCGCCTGCGCACAGTCCTCGATCACGCACAGATTGTGGTCCTCGGCGATATTGAGTATCTCGTCCATATCGCAGGGATGGCCGGCGATGTGCCCGCAGACGATGGCCTTGGTCTGCTCGCCAATCAGGGCCGGAATGGTTGCCGGGTCCATGTTGTAGTTGTCCTCATAGCTGTCGGCGAAAATGGGGATGCAGTTGTTCCAGAGCACCGGCATAATGGCTCCTGGGTCCGTGATCGGCGCGCAGATGATCTCGCTGCCCGCATCCAGCCGCAGAGCCCCAAGCGCCGTGTGAATGGACGCCGTACCTGAGGAAACCGCCGTCCCGAATTTCGTGCTCATTGCTTCAGCGAACTCCATCTCGTACGCGTCAACCTCCACGCCGCCGTAGCGTTCAAATGGTGAGCAGCCGGGGCGGCCAGGGCTCCTGCCGCAGTGGCGTGCCTCCGTTGATTGCAAGGTCTTGTTCTGACATTTTGAAATGTATGCTCCTTTCAGTTC
Organism: Candidatus Zipacnadia bacterium; assembly: GCA_029821145.1. Lineage (GTDB taxonomy): Bacteria > Armatimonadota > Zipacnadia > Zipacnadales > UBA11051 > UBA11051. The sequence continues at coordinate 2,047 of JALGTY010000591.1, read as the reverse complement.
AATCTCGTGGCGCGCGGGTCGCGCTTCCTAGCGTTAAGTTGCATCGTAATTACTCACCTTGTGGTCTGTGAAGGAAATGCACATGCAGAAACGCCTGTGTTGCAGGTTTCTCAGAGTGGCACGGCCCTTCTTCCTAGCCTTCCTGGACGACAGGCTTCCTAGCCTGTCGAGGCCTCTCGGAACAGCAACGGCATGGACAGGCAGGGATGCCTGTGTTGCATCCTTGCCTGTCGGGTCAACTACCTTTCCTCAGGTTTCCAGTGCGGCGGGAAGTAGCCCAGGTCGCCGCTGTGATAGACGACAAACTCCACCGGCTCAAAGCGTATCAGCACGTAGTCGGGGGAGGTGGGGCCGTCGGGCCAATACGCCTTCCAGTCCTCGCGGAAGTGCTCGGTGCGAATCTCCTGGTCCTCGACAATAGTTGCCTCCGCCATCACGTGGATGTACTTGCCCTCATCGGCCAGCCAGTACATCAGGCCGACTTTCGGGTTGGCGCGTATCTCTGCCACCTTGGCAGTGCTGGCCCATGTAGCGAGCCAGAAGACCAGGTCCTCGCCGACGTTGTGGTCCTCCAGCACCCGGGCATTTGGGTATCCGTCCAGCCCACAGGTGACGAGAATGCAGGTTCCGCAGGCATTGGTGATCCTGATGATCTCCTCGCGCATCTGTTCGTCGCTCATGGCTTCCATAGCTGATGCCCTCCGTCGTTTGAACTGTTGTACTCGAACATATTCCCGTCCGGCGAAGAGAGTCCTTTCACTGAGGCGCAATGTCGTGGTGTTGTGCCACGCGGCGGGCGAGTTCGAGGGCCTGCTCTTTGGTGGTAATCTCCTCGTCCATGTGAGCCTCTTCGACGGCTTCGAGGATTTCTGAAAAAAGCGGGCCGGGCTCGTAGCCTGCCGCGATGAGGTCCTCGCCGGTGAGAAGCGGCTGGCGGGCCTGCTGCTTCTTGTAATCCAGATAGCGGTGCAACATGTCATCGAGGATAAGCTCGATCTCGGTCTGGTACTGGGGGGTGACCGCAGGGCCCATCGCCGCGCGCGAGTCGGCTATGGCGAGCGCGGCAAACCCCAGCACATGCGGCTCGACGAGGCGGAACAGCCGGCGTAGCGCCGACATGGTGATGGTGCTTTCGGTATGCTCGTTTTCGACCTCGCCGTCCTGGTGCATGGCGGCGAGAAGCAGAGGCCGGAGGTGATAGTGTACGAAGACGGCAACGGTGCGATGCAACTCCTTCGGCCACGCGAAACGCTGCAGTATCTGCCGGGCCATCTCGGCGCCGACTTCACCGTGGCCCTTGAAGCGGATGCGGCCAGTGTCATCTCTGGTGAAGCAGCGAGGCTTGCCGATGTCGTGCAGCAGCGCAGCCATCAGCAGCATCGGCGCAATCTCGGTACGTGTCAGATCGGTACGTGTCAGATACTCCTCAAGCTCGTCGTGGGAGGCGGGCAAGGCACCGGTCGGGTCTATGATGAGTTTTTCCATTTCGGCTACGGAGGCGAGGATATGGTCGCGGACATCGAGGTGGTGCATGGCCGGCTGGGGCATGTCTCGGCCCTCTTCCAACTCCGGGAAGACCACGGCCAGAACACCGTCTTGGTCCATTGCCGCCAGTGTTTCTGAGACGCGCGGCGGGTAGAGCAGCTTGCGCAACTCATAGCCGATCCGCTGCCCGGCAATCTTGCTCAGTTCGGGTGCCAGCGGGCGAATCCATTCGCGGGTCTGCGCCTCGATGGTAAAGCCAAGCTCTGCAGCCAGCCGGTAGGCGCGCAGGCAGCGCAGCGAATCCGCCCGCAGATTGTCCTGACCCAGGGCGCGGATAGTGCCGCTGCGGATATCATCCATGCCGCCAAGCGGGTCAATCAGCTCCGGCTCGGCGAGATTATAGGCGATGGCATTTATCGAGAAATCGCGGGCCGCGAGGTCATCCTGGATGCTGTCTCCGCGCAACTGGGAGAAGTCGAAGATGGCATGGCATTGGCTGTTCTCATCCCAAACGGCGACGCGTGCAGTCGGCTGGTCCTCGTGGAGGACGACCACACCGGTC
>JALGTY010000004.1 GCA_029821145.1 Candidatus Zipacnadia bacterium | reverse complement strand
CTACTTCTACACGGCCGTTACCTTTAATCCGGAACAGATCGCCGAGAACCTGCAGAAGAACGGTGGTGCGATCAGAGGCATCCGGCCGGGAGAAAAGACGCGGGACTATCTGGATAAAATACTCTACCGCATTACGCTGGCCGGCGCCTTGTTCCTGGGCATTGTGGCGCTGATGCAATACTACATAGGCCCCATCACCGGGGTGTCTACCTTTTCTCTGGTCGGTGGCACCTCGCTTCTCATTATTGTAGGTGGAAGCGCACCTGTTGATGCGCCACTACACAGGCTTCTTGTCATGAGAAGGAGACCTTGACCGTGGCCGAGCGCAACGTAATATTGCTGGGCCCTCCGGGAGTAGGGAAGGGCACGCACGCCGAAAGATTGGTTGAAGACTACGGGCTGGTGCACCTGTCCACTGGCAACATCCTGCGGGAGGCGGCGGCGGCCGGTACCGAACTGGGCAATAAGGCCAAAGCGTACATGGACGCCGGCGAATTGGTGCCCGACGAACTGGTAATCGGCATCATCCGCGACCGGCTTGCCGAGGATGACATCAAGCAGCGAGGTGTACTGCTGGACGGTTTTCCGCGCACCATCGCGCAAGCCGAAGCGCTCGCCGAGGTCGTGGCGCAGCTACAGTTGACCGGTCTGCTCGTAATCAATCTCTCGGCATCTGACGAGGTCCTGATCCGCCGGCTTTCGGGCAGGCGCATGTGCGATACCTGTGATGCGATATTCAATGTTGACCGCGACGGAGTTGACGTGGGCGATGACTGCTCGGAATGCGAGGGCGGCAAGCTCTATCAACGTAGCGATGATAAGCCCGAGACTATCGCCGAGCGGCTGCGCACCTACTACGAGCAGACTGCGCCGCTGATCGGCTATTACACCCAGCGGGGTCTGCTGATTGACATAGACGGCAGTGCTGAGGCGGATGAGGTTTACGAGCGAGTGACTGCAAGCCTCACCTGATGGGCTCAAGCAAGGGTTTGGGACAGTTGACAGGATGTATGGACGAAGCAAACGCGGCGCGGTAACACGTAAGAGCCCAGGCGAGCTCGACGCCATGGCACAGGCCGGAGCAATAAGTGCGAAGGCTCTGCAAACAGCATTGGCGATGCTGGTTCCTGGCATGAGTACCTTGAAAGTTGATCAGGCGGCGGAGCAGGTAATCCGGGAAGCAGGCGCATTTCCTAGCTTTAAGGGCTTCCGTGGCTACCCGGCGAGCACGTGCATCTCGATCAACGATGTGGTCGTCCACGGCATCCCCAGCGACAAGTTGCGGATAAAGGAGGGCGACATCGTCGGAATTGATGTCGGAGCCTACTTTGAGGGCGGATTTCACGGGGACAATGCGGCCACGAAGGCCATCGGCGAGGTCTCTGAACAGGCCCGCAAGCTGTTACAGGTCACCGAAGAGGCTCTGTACCTTGGCATTGCTCAGGCCGTTGCCGGGAACAAGCTGAAGGAGATTTCAATAGCAGTACAGGAGCACGCGACGGCCAACGGCTACAGTGTTGTGCGGCAATTGCTGGGCCACGGCATCGGGCGGCAAATGCATGAGCCGCCACAGGTGCCCAACTATTATGAGCCCGGTGAATTCCCGGAATATGAGCTGCGCCTGCGTCCGGGAATGACCTTGGCTATCGAGCCAATGATCAACATAGGTGGACCCGAAATAGCAGTGGACGAAGACCGCTGGACGACACGGACTGCCGACGGCAGTCTCAGTGCCCACTTTGAGCACACAATAGCGGTGACCAAGGATGAACCGCGGATACTTACGCCGCGTACTTGAGGTGACGTAACGGACAGATGGCAAACAAAGATAGCAAATCGATCCGCGCTCTGGGTACGGTGAAGGAAAAGTTGCCCGACGCCAAGTTCCGGGTGGAGTTGGAGAATGGGCACGAAGTGCTGGCACACGTTTCCGGTAAGATCCGAATGCGCTTTATCCGCGTCATGGCCGGTGACAAGGTGACGGTGGAGCTTTCGCCTTATGACCTGACCCGGGGACGGATCACCTGGCTGCACAAATAGCCCGGGAGCGAAGGGAACAATTTGACTTAAGCCTCGCCGCATGACCTGGCGTGGTGAGGATAGGATGGTTATCGTGAAAGTACAGGCTTCGGTGAAAAAGCGTTGTGACAAGTGCAAGATCGTGCGGCGCAAAGGCGTTGTGCGCGTAATCTGTGAGAACCCAAGGCACAAGCAGCGACAGGGCTGAGCTGATGCCAGGCACCTTTCGGCCAGGCCGATCGGCGGCTCAGTTCTGCAATGCCAATAATCATTTATCGGATAGGTCGGGTTTGCCCTTCGACTTCGCTCAGGACAGTGAGCCCGTGCTTTGGTGTCGCTTAGCACTATGGACCTGTTGAGTGGTCGAACTGCAGGCCGGTACCTGACAATCGTCACGTAGGTCGAGCTTTGAGCCCGACATATTACAGCCTTCGCGTAGGTCGGGCTTCCAGCCCGACATAATAGGAGGAGTTGCCGTGCCCAGAATTGCAGGTGTAGATCTGCCCCGCAACAAGCGGCTGGAAATCGCTTTGACCTACATATATGGCATCGGCCGGTCAACCGCGAAGAAGATCTGCCAAGACGCAGGGGTCTCGGAAGATACGCGCATGCGTGATATCACGGAGGAGGAGGCAGCCAAGCTCCGTGAGATTATAGAGCGCGACTACACCATCGAGGGTGACAAGCGCCGCGAGGTACAGAGCAATATTCAGCGGCTGATCGAGATCGGCACTTATCGCGGCCAGCGACATCGTCGCGGACTGCCAGTGAGAGGCCAACGCACCCGCACCAATGCCCGCACGCGCAAAGGCAGGCGCAAGACCGTCTCCATCCACAAGCGCACAGTAGTCAAGAAATAGGCGTCAGACCGGTAATCGGTAAGCCGTTGCGATACTTGGAGGTAGGCTAATGGCAACAGAAGACCCGCAGAGTGAAGGCGGAAGGAAGACGAAGAGACAGGTGCCGTACGCCCGAGCCTATATCAAGTCAACATTCAACAACACGATGATATCTATTGCCGACCAACAGGGCAATGTGCTGTGCTGGGGAAGCGCCGGAACCATCGGCTTCCAGGGCACCAAGAAGAACACGCCCTTTGCCGCCCAGTTGGCCGCTGAAAGCGTTGTCCGCAAAGCGCAGGAGTTCGGCGTTCAGCGGGTTGACTGCTTGGTCAAGGGCCCGGGCTCCGGTCGTGAAACCGCCATTCGTGCGCTGGAGGCTGCCGGCCTGACCATTGGCACAATCAAAGACGTGACACCGATTCCGCACAACGGCTGCCGGCCACCTAAGCGGCGTCGGGTGTGAACCGGAACTATCGCTGTATCGGAGTTATTGGAGGAGGGCCACCTTAAATGGCTAGATATCGAGCGGCCGCGTGTCGGCTGTGTCGCAGAGAGGGCAAGAAACTATTCCTCAAAGGGCAGAAGTGTCAGTCACCGAAGTGTACTTTTGAGAAGAAGGGCTATGCCCCCGGCATGTTTGGTGACGACCGGCGCAGGCGCCGTCCCAGCGACTATGCCCTGCAATTGCGTGAAAAGCAGAAGATGAAAACCGTCTATGGCCTGCTGGAGAAGCAGTTCCGCCGCTATGTGCGGCAGGCTGAGCGCAGAGATGGTGTTACCAGCGAATTGCTGGTCCAGGCCCTCGAGTGCCGGCTTGACAATGTCGTCTATCGGGCCGGCCTGGCTGTCAGCAGGGCGCAGGCGCGTCAGGTCGTTGGCCACCGCCACGTAACCGTCAACGATCGCATTGTCAACATCCCGTCATTCTCGGTGCGGCCCGGCGACGTTATCAAAGTAAGGGAAAAGAGCCGCGAGATCGTGCCCATTGCACAGGCCATAGCCAACGCCGGCGCGGTTGTGCCGCCGGAATGGCTACAAGTGGACCTGGAGAATGCAGCCGTTACCGTAGTAGGGCTACCGGAGCCCGACAAGATTGAAACCGGCGCTGACGAACAGCAGGTTATCGAGTTCTACTCCCGATAGCGTCCCGTGTCGGCAGTAGAGGGGCTACATTCAAGCTCGGAATGCAAGTAGCCAGGCAAGGGAGTGTGCTAATGCAAGAAGGAATTAGCCCTATTGTACGCGTGCTACATCTAGATGATAAGTACGGCAAGTTCGCCATTGAGCCACTGGAGCGGGGGTATGGCAATACCCTCGGGAGTGCCTTCCGCCGCATCCTGTTGGCCCACATCCCGGGGGCCGCGGTGACAGATGTGCGCATCAACGGCGTGCTGCACGAATTCAGTACCATTTCGGGCATCGTGGAAGACACGACCGAAATCATGCTCAATATCAAGGAAATCGCGGTCCGCATCACCACAGAGGCCGCTGAAGACGATGAGCTTGTGCTGCAGATCCGGGCCAAGGGCCAGGGAGAAGTGCTGGCTGCAGACATCCAGACGCCGCCCGGCGTTGAAGTCGTCAACCCGGAGTTGCACATTGTAGAGATCGCCGATGACGACGCTGAATTGGAAGTTGACATGTGGGTCGAGCGGGGTGTCGGCTACGTGCAGTTCGACGAGCGCCCTCGCGGCAAACGCGGTGTTGACGTGCTCCCCATAGATTCAGTGTTTTCGCCGATCCATCGGGCCAGCTTCCGTGTCGAGCCCACTCGTCTGGGCAGCCGCACCGACCTCGATCGCCTGATCCTGGAACTGTGGGGCGATGGCTCGGTTAGCCCCGAGGAGACTCTGCGCATGGCTGCCCGCGAGTTGTGGTCCTATGTGCAGATATTCATGGATGTGACCGAAGAGCTGCCCGAAGGCGAAGCGGAAGCCGTCGAGGAAGAAATGGTCACCGAAAAGCATCATGATATTCCCATCGAAGACGTGGACTTCTCGGTCCGCACCTTCAATTGTCTGAAGAAAGAAAACGTCAACACCCTCGGCGAAGTGGTGCAGAGAACCGAGGAGGAACTCCTGGCCATCCGCAACTTCGGCAAACGGTCGCTTGAAGAAGTCATACAGCGGCTCGAAAACTACGACATGCATCTGGCCGACGCGGCTGAGGAAGATGAATAGAGGCAGCTGTAATGAAACACCGCAAAGACCATCGCAAACTCAACAGATCAACACAGCAGCGGCTGGCATTGTTGCGCGCGGAAGTGGCCGCACTGTTCAAGCACGACCAGATAAAGACAACGCTGGCCAAGGCGAAGGAAGCCAGCCGGCTGGCCGACAGGATGATTACTCTGGCCAAGCGTGGAGACCTGGCCGCACGCCGGCAGGTCCTGGCCCAGATCAGGGATGCTGATCTGGTTGCGCATCTTTTCGACGAGATCGCCAGCCGTTTCACTGACCGCGAAGGTGGCTACACCCGTGTCACCCGCGCCGGCAAACAGCGCGGCGATGGCACCCAGATGGCTATCCTCGAATTGACTGAGTAGCGGTCCGGAGCCTACAAAATGCGCCACCTTGCGCTCACGGTTCAGTACGACGGCACCGAGTATGCCGGGTTTCAGATACAGCCGCAAGTGTGGACAGTTCAGGCCGAGTTGGAAACAGCGCTAAGTGAACTTTTACAACACCAGGTTAGGGTCATCGGCGCCGGTCGCACCGACGCAGGGGTGCACGCGATGGGCCAGGTAATCGCGTTTCAGACCGACAACCCCATCCCCGAAGCAGCCCTCCTGAAGGCGCTGAACGACATCCTGCCGCCGGCCGTAGCGGTGGTGATATGTACCGGGGTGCCTGCAGACTTTCACCCGTGCTACAGCGCGACGGGGAAGCTGTATTCTTACCGAATTCTCAACCGGCCGTTGCGCTCGCCGTTTATCAACCGGTATGCATGGCATGTGGGGCAACCAATAGACGTCGAGGCAATGCGACAGGCGGCTGAGACGCTACTGGGTAAGCACGATTTTTCCGCCTTCGCCGCTGCCGGTGGCTCAGCACAGACCACGGTCCGCGAGATCTTCCGCCTGGACATCGAAACAGAAGGCGAGCTGATTGAGACTCGCATCGGCGGTGACGGGTTCTTGTACATGATGGTCAGAAACATCATGGGCGCCCTGGTAGAGGTAGGCAAGGGCAGGCTTGTGGTAGCGGATGTGGCAGCGATTCTTGAGAGCCGCGACCGTGCAGAAGCACCACCTCCTGCCCCACCGCACGGCCTGTGCCTGGTGAAAGTGGAGTATTAGACTGTGGTGTTGGCTACAAGCCCATCGGAGGCTTCTGTAATGAATGGCATGAAGACTAAATCCGCAAGAAAAGAAGACATCACCAGGGACTGGTGGATAATCAGCGCCCGGGGCATTGCGCTGGGCCGTCTGGCCGCCAAGGTGGCGTCGGTGCTGCGCGGCAAGCACAAGCCGATCTATACGCCGCACGTGGACACTGGCGATTTCGTCATCGTTACCGACGCCTCTGAAGTGATGCTGACCGGCGACAAGCTGCGGCAGAAGATCTACTACCGTGCCAGCACCCGGCCCGGTCACTTGAAGGAGCAGCAGTACCGCCACTTCTTGGCCGAGCAGCCCGAAAAAGTCATCATCAAGGCAGTAAAAGGGATGCTACCGCACAACGTGCTGGGCCGCCAGATGCTGCGCAAGCTGAAAGTGTACGCGGATTCTGAGCATCCGCATGAAGCCCAGGACCCCAAGCCGCTGGAGATGTAGGCGCTCTCTGAAGTTTGCCAAGCAAACTGCAACGAATTTGAGGAGGACCAACTTTGCTGGACACACAGACTGCTTATGGTACGGGGCGGCGCAAGACCTCCATCGCTCGTGTATGGCTCAGCCCTGGTGATGGCGAGTTCACTGTCAATGATGTGCCGATGGAGAAGTACTTTGTGCGCTTCGCGCTTATTGATCGGGCCAGGCAACCTCTAGCTGCCACTCAGAATGAAGATAAAGTGAGCATCAGAGCATACACCAAGGGTGGCGGCATTGCCGGACAGGCCGACGCGCTTCGTCACGGCGTGGCCAAGGCACTAGTGGATATGGACGAGAGCAATCGCGCGAAGCTGGGGCCGCTCGGCCTGTTAACGCGTGACCCGCGAGCCAAAGAGCGCAAGAAGCAGTTCTGCCGGGGCGCACGCCGCCGCAAGCAGTTCTCGAAGCGCTAGACCGGCCATACGGTCAGGGCTTGTAACTATGAACTTATGTCACCAACATGTGCTTCCATCATGTTGACGAATTGTGCGATACCGCGCCAACACGGCGCGGTGTCGTGCGTTTAGGACTGGACAGCTTGTCGCCGATCGCCGCAGTGATGGCAGGTGAACCGGCTGGCGGCAGGGAACTAGTGCAGCAGGGTGGCATTTGCAGGCTTTGCCTGCGCAAAGGTGTATGATATAATCGTTGGCACCGATAATCGGGGTTTGGTTGTTGGCTCGCGAGGATGCACAGCATCCTGCGGAGGGGGCCCGACGTAATTGACATTGACCGCTACCGGTCAGCTATTGACAATACTACTGTTACTTTTCGCCTCAGCCTTTTTCACGGCTTCGGAGATCGCATTTCTGGCAATCAGACGCAGCCGGGTTGAGCAATGGCGTGAAAGCGGGGGGTGGACGGCACGTGTCGTATCCTATCTGCATGGCCGTCGTGCGCTGCTGCTTTCCGTGTTGCTACTCGGCATCACGACCTGTAACTACATGGCCGAGCGCATTGCCACCGGTATGGCCACCGATTGGGCCGGCGCAGCCATCGGGCCCTGGATTGCCCTTGTGACGATGACGTGCATCGTGTTGGTGTTTTGCGAGGCCACGCCGATGCACTGGGCCGTCGGCAGCCCGGAACGCGCGGTCCGCATCGCCGGCGTGCCGGTGTTCGTGTTCTCCGTTCTCCTGACCCCGGTTGTCTTCATCATGTCAAGTGCCGCGCGTGGCCTGCTGCGGCTGTTCGGAGTGCACGCCGCCACTGTGCTGCCAAGCGTCAGTGAAGACCATCTGAAGGAGATGATCGAGACCAGCGAGGAACAGGGCGAGCTGGAGGCCTCCGAGCGGCGGATGCTACGCGGGGTCCTGGAGTTCGGGGACCAGACGGTCACGGAAGTCATGACCCCGCGCCGTGACATGATCTGTGTCGAAGAAAGCGACACCTTGCAGCACGCTCTGGATGTGGGCATTGAGTCGCGACATTCCCGGCTTCCGGTGTACGCCAAGACGCCGGACGATATTGTGGGCGTGCTTTCGCTCAAGGACCTACTGCCTTACCTGGCCAGTAGCGAGATGGACAAGCCGTGCAAAATCGCCGCTCGTCCGGCATATCACATACTTGAGAGCTTACCCGCCGATATTGCTCTCAAGCAGCTTCAGACCGCCAGGCAGTTGATGGCCATCGTCAGAGACGAGTATGGCGGCACTGCCGGCGTGGTCACGGTGGAGGACCTGCTTGAGGAAATCGTCGGCGAAATTCTCGACGAGTACGACCAGGAGGAGCCGGAGGTACTGCTGCTGAGCCCGACCGAATACCTCTGTGACGCCGGCGTAAGCCTGCGCATATTGTCCAACTCCATCCGGCGGCCGCTGCCCGTGGAAGAGTTTGACTCACTGGGCGGGTGGCTGCTCGATTTGGCCGGCCGAATTCCCGAGGCCGGGGAGTGCTTTGAAGTCAACGGCCTGAAGCTGCTTGTCGAGCAGGTCACCGAGACGCACATCGAAAAAGTTCGCGTAGTGGCAACGCAAGCCGCGCCTGACAGCGAACCTTAGGAGGTAGTAACTAACTGTTGGAAGACCCACTATTCTTAATCATCGGGTGCTTAGTTATAGGCGCCTGCATCTTTGGACTGGGTTTTCTATCCTTTTCTGAGGCCGCCTTGCTGGGGATTAGCGACATACGACTACGCGCCCTGTGCAAGAACGGTGATCCCAGAGCCGCACTGTTGCGCGATCTGGTCAGTAACCATGAGTTTCTCACTGTCATCATCGTAGGGGTCAATGTTTGCATCATAGCCATCTCTACAATTGTGACCGTGCTGGTTTCGCGCAGCGCTTCAGTGCACGGTACCTGGCACGAAGAAGCTATCCACATCGGCATGCTGTTGTTCATGTTGATAGTGGCCGAAATCGCGCCCAAGACCTATGGCGCGCTATTCGCCGAGCGTGTGGCTCTGCGTGTGGCGCGGCCGATGAGCATTCTGCTGAGAATCCTCGGCCCGGCGATGACTGTGATCACCGCTATTGCCTACGGCATACTGCGTCTTTTCGGCGTAAAGGCCCGTGACGAGATTGGTTTTGTCACCAGAGACGAGATCCGGGTCGCCGCCGACGTCAGTGAGGAAGAAGGCGAGCTGGAACCCGAAGAAGGGGAGATGATTGACAGCGTCCTGGAACTCAGCATGGCCAAGGTCAGCGAGATCATGGTCCCGCGAGTGGACATTGTGGCACTTGACGAAAACGATGAACTCGAGCATATCCTGCGGGTGGTCATCGAAAGTGGCTATTCGCGCATACCAATATGCAGCGGCGCTCTGGACAACATAACTGGCATCCTATACGCAAACGACCTCTTGATAAGCCTCAAAGACGGCAACTCCGAGCTGGACCTGGTGGCGATCGCCAGAGAGCCATTCTATGTGCCGGAAAGCAAGCTGTTGGACGAGTTGTTCTCTGAAATGCGCGAACGGGCCGTACACTTGGCCATCATCGTGGACGAATTCGGCGGTACCGAAGGCCTGGTGACCATCGAAGACATCCTCGAAGAGCTGGTCGGCGAGATCGAAGACGAACACGACACCGTCTCACAGGACATGGTGCTGATCAGCGCTGACGAGGCGGTCGTCTCGGCCAAAGAGCGGATCGAGGATTTGAATGAGCAACTCCTGGTGTCACTGCCTGACGACCAGTACGACACAATTGGCGGGCTGATAATGGGACTGGCCAACCACATTCCCGAGGCTGGGGAAGCATTTGAGATAGACGGCGTGGTACTGACTGTGGAGGACAGCGACGAGCAGCATATCGAACGGGTACGCATAACTGTTAAATCCAGAGATGGTGGCGAAGACTGATGGCACGGAAAAGCAGGCGCAGACGGAAGAAAAAAGAAGAACTGACACTCAAGTTGGCTGACTATCAGTTTCCAGGTGAAAAGAACGGCTACTGGACTGCCATAGGCATCACTCTGGGGCTGTTCGCCTGGGCGGCTGTTATGGTGTTTGTCTTCAGGGCCAGCCTTTTCGGAGAGAAGCAGTGGTCAAGCCTGGGAGGGGTTAGCTGGCCTATTTGGATAACCGTCAACATTCTGGTTTTCCCCTGGCTGGCCATTGTGATCGCTAACATACTGGCCACCAGGCACTCGGCCGCAGATATCAAGAAAGTGGGCCGGCAGGCGAAGGTTATGCCCAACAACCACCCTGAATTGCACCGCGTCCTGACTGACTACGCCAAGCCGGCCGGCATGAAGCTGCCGAATATGTATCTCCTGCAGGACGAGGCGCCTTACATTTATACCATCCCGGGCGGCCCTGGCACCATTGTAGTCTCAACAGGACTGCGCGAGGGGCTGGAAGAGGATGACCTCAGTGCGCTCATTGCCCATGAGATGGGACACATCAATTCCCACCATGTCCGCACCACGCTGGCGATAAACTACATCACCAACGCCAACCTGATATTCAAGGCCTTGCTGTTCCCGCTGCTGATGATCAAGATGTTTGCCGGCGGCTGGGCGGACTTGGCCAATTTTACCGCCGACCGCTTTGCCATGCTGTTGACCGGCGATGCGTCAGTGTTGAACAAGGCCCTTGTCAAGATGGCGGTGCTTGCCGACAAGCAGGCTGATATCACCCCGGAGGAGTTGCGAACCTACCTGGAAAGCACCGGCGACATCTCCACTGACGCGGCCCAGATGGAGCGCCAGTTCCGCATCGGCACCTTTATCTCTTCCCAGCCCAATCTGGGGGAGCGCATTGAGGAGATGCGCGAGTTCATAAGAAGCGATGAGGGCAAGACGGCGTTCGAGAAGATGGATGAAATCCGCAAGCGGGCCGGCGCGGCTCAGCCCGCCTCCGGGTAGCTGCCCAGTATCTTGACAAACGAACAGCACTCTCTCAACGCCTCCACAGCCTCGGCCACCTCAACTGAAGCGGCGTGCCCATCGAAGTCAACGTAGAAGTAGTAAGGGCCGGCAACGGCCCCGTGAGCGGGCCGCGACTGAATCAGGGTCAGGTTGATATTGTGGTCGCTGAAGGGAGCCAACGTGCGGTACAGCGCCCCGGACTGGTGCTCGGTGGTGAAAACGAGCGAGGTCTTGTCCCTGCCGGTAGAGGCGGCACTGTGCGGGCCAATCACGAAAAACCGCGTGCGGTTGTCGGCCTGGTCTTCGATATTGGAGGCCAGCACCTGCAGACCGTAGGCATCGGCGGCTTCCGCTGCGGCGATCGCGGCATGATACGGTTCCTCGATGATGGCTGCGGCGGCCGCGGCGGTGCTTGACTCATGCACCAGCTCCGCCTCTGGCAGATTAGCGCGCAGCCACTGGCGGCACTGACCCAGCGGTTGGGGATGTGAGTGCACGGCTTGGACCCGCTCCAGCTCGCAGTTGGCCAGCAGGTGCAGATGGATCGGCACGTAGCTTTCTGCACATATTAGCAGGTTAGATTCAAACAGGCAGTCCAGGGTCCTCGCCTCGACGCCCTGGATCGAATTCTCGATCGGAACAATTCCGTAGTCAGCAGCACCACGCTCCACCGTAGAGAAGACCTCTTCGATGGCGGCGGTGGCGGACAGTTCGGCGGTTGGACCGAAATACTGCAGTGCGGCGATGTGGCTGAATGTGTACTGCGGGCCCAGGAATGCGACCCGCATGGTTCGCTCCAGGTTGCGGCAGGCGGCAATGATTTGCCGGTAGATGGCGACGACGGCATCTTTATCCAGCGGGGTCAGATTACCGGAGGTGAGCTTGTCCAGAACCTGCGCCTCCCGGGCCGGATCATACACAGCAAGACCGCCAGCGTCTTTTATCTGGCCGATTTCCTGGACTATCTGACCGCGCTGCCGCAGAAGTTGTATGATCTGTTCGTCTATTTGGTCAATTCTTTCACGAGCTGCTTCCAATGACATAGGTGCTCTCCTTGGCTGCGCGAGGCAAAACATATCGCAATACCGATATACTCGTCGCGTGGATCAGGCTTGCAGCCCGACACATTGTGCTCTCAGTGCAGAGAATAGTAGCACAAAGCGTGCAAACAGGCAACGCGTACGCCATGACGCGGCAGGATAGACAATACGAGCCTCCTTCGGGAAATTCGACCGGGCCTGAGGAATGAGTATGACATCATCAGAAGATGAAAAAGCACCGCCCGGGCTTACCTCCGACGACATCCCGCCGGATCTCTGGCAGGCGTGCCCGGAGTGCAACCAGCTCATTTACGCACCCGACCTGGAGGCCGACTTGTGGGTCTGCGTCAAGTGTGGGCATCATTTCCGCCTCACCGTCTGGCAGCGGCTGCAGGTGACCACCGACCCCGGCAGTTTCGAGGAATGGGACCACGACTTGCCTCTGCACGACCCGCTCGAGTTCCCTGAGTACCCCGACAAGACGCAGGCGGCTCGTGAGAAGACCGGCATGACCGAGGCGGTGCTCACCGGAGAGGCCACTCTCGATGGCATTTCTCTGGCGATCGGCCTCATGGACTTGAGCTTTATCGGCGGCAGCATGGGCTGGACGGTGGGCGAGCGGCTCACACGGCTGATGGAGCGCGCCGTACACCAGCGGCTGCCGGTGACGCTATTCTGTGCCTCCGGCGGCGCACGCATGCAGGAAAGCCTCATCGCTCTTATGCAGATGGCCAAGACCAGCGCCGCGGTCGGCAGGCTGGCAGAAGCCGGCCTGGCATATATCAGCGTCCTGACCCATCCGACCTACGGCGGAGTGATGGCCAGCTTTGCCTCTCTCGGCGACATCATTATCGCCGAGGCCGGGGCAGCTATGGGCTTTGCCGGCCCGCGCGTGGTGGAGTTGACAGGTCTGAAGATACCGCCCGAGGTACAAACCGCCGAGTTCCAGTACCAGCACGGTATGATTGACATGCTGCTGCCACGCAAGGATATCCGCCCGGCACTGCACAACATACTGCGCTGGTGTACCGTATGAGAATTGTGAGGGCTCAACTGGCTTGCGCGCTTGCAGGCCTGTTGTGACAAGAAGATGAGTGACAGCAAGTTCGAAGCATTGCGAAGATCGCTTGACGAGCTCGACGCGCGTATCGCCGAGTTGCGACGCCTGGTGCAAAACGGCCAGGAGAGCTATGAAGGGGAGCTGCGCCAATTGGAACAGAAGGCCGAAGACCTGGCCAGGGAGATCTGCTCTGACCTGACCTCCTGGGACAAAGTGACACTGGCCAGGCACGAGAAGCGCCCGCATTCCTCCGATTACATCAGAGCCGTCTTTGACGACTTCGTGGAGTTGCACGGCGACCGCCGCTTTGGTGACGACAATGCGGTCATCACCGGTCTGGCATTCCTCGAAGGCCGGCCGGTGGCGGTCATCGGCCAGGAAAAGGGCCGCACCGCCGGTGAACGCCATAAGCGCAATGTCGGAATGTCGCGGCCTGAAGGCTACCGCAAGACCATGCGTCTGATGCAGCTTGCCGCCCGCATGAAGCGCCCGATCATAACGCTGATTGACACTCCAGGGGCCGATCCCCTCGAAGAGTCAGAAGGTCGCGGCATATGCGAGGCTATCGCCGCCAACCAGCGCGATATGTTCTCTCTGCCGGTGCCCATAACCTGTGCCATAATCGGCGAAGGCGGCAGTGGTGGCGCCATCGGCATCGGTGTCGGCGACCGGC
Organism: Candidatus Zipacnadia bacterium; assembly: GCA_029821145.1. Taxonomy (GTDB): domain Bacteria; phylum Armatimonadota; class Zipacnadia; order Zipacnadales; family UBA11051; genus UBA11051. Next base: position 40,410 of record JALGTY010000004.1, on the reverse strand, counting down.
TACTGATGATGGAGCACGCGTACTACTCAGTGATTACCCCCGAGGCGTGTGCCGCTATTCTGTGGCGCGATGCCTCCCTGCGCGAGGAAGCCGCGCGGGCCTTGAAGCTAACCGCCCAGGACGCAATGGAGCTGGGGGTCATTGACACGATCGTCCCCGAGCCCGTCGGCGGGGCGCATCGCAATCCGCAGGCAGCCTGTGCCAACCTCAAGCTCGCATTGCGGGAAGCCGTAGCCGCTCTTGTCGGCATTCTGCCCGAGCAACTGATAGAGCAGCGCTACGAAAAATTCCGCCGCATGGGCGCCCCCGAGGACCTGGCGGAGAGCTGATACACCGGCCCGAAGCACAATAAAAGGGCTGCAGCTGACTCAGCCGCAGCCCTGAATAGTAGTGCTGGTGCCGGAGGTCGGATTCGAACCGACACGGGGTTTGAGCCCCGCTGGATTTTGAGTCCAGTGCGTCTGCCAATTCCGCCACTCCGGCAACTGTACCCGAGATGCACCAAGGTACTCTACCAGTATATGGAGCGGACAGGTGAATTGTCAAGTACATTCGGCAAAGGTGAAAAGAGATCATGGGAACTGATAATTCTACGCCACAACCCGGTCAGCCGACAGATGGGGCGCAGCAGCCTCAGCCGCCCGTACCACCCGCAGGCGGTTATGGTGGCGGCCAGCCGCCTGGTAGCACTCAGCCGCCTCCAAGACGGGGCCGCGGCGTCGCAACCGTGATAGTCATCGTCCTGATCTTGCTGGGCCTGGCGCTGGCCAGCATTGTAGGCCTGGCGCTCTTGGTCAGCTCCATCACGGATACTGAATCCTCGGGCCTGGCGCTGGGTGAGAAGGTCGGTGTTGTGATGGTGCAGGGCGTGATCATGTCCGGCGGCCGCGCCTCGCCTATATTCGGCGGCCCTGCGGGCTCCCGGGCGATTATGGCCGACGTGCGCGCCGCCAAGCGCGAAAAGGACATCAAGGCCGTGGTGCTATACATCAACAGCCCAGGCGGGTCTGCGGCTGCTTCACAGGCTATCTACAAAGAGGTCGCTGCCCTCGCCGAGAAGAAGCCCGTCATTGCCGCGATGGATGATGTAGCGGCCTCCGGCGGCTACTATGTCGCCTGCGGGGCCGACCAGATAATGGCTAATGGCTCCACCATGACCGGCAGCATCGGTGTCATCATGTCCGGCATTGCCTACTACGGCTTGATGGACAAGATCGGTGTGGATGACCACACCATCACCAGCGGCAAGTACAAGGATCTCGGCTCTCCCTGGCGGCCAATGCGGGCTGATGAAAGGCAGTTGTTGCAGGGGCTGGTACAGGACGTTTATGACCAGTTTGTGGACGCGGTAGCCGAGGGCCGCGACATGCCTCGGGAAAAGGTGCTCCAGCTCGCCGACGGAAGAATTCTCACCGGCCACCAGGCACTCGATCTGGGCCTGGTGGACAGCCTGGGCTCCTATTACGATGCCATCGAATTGGCTGCCAAGGAAGGCGGCATCAAGGGGGAGCCGAAGGTCAAGATGTTCGGCGCATCTGAGGGCATCTGGGGCGAACTGTTCGGCACGGAGCAGCTCTTCCCGTTCTTTTCCCGGCACAGTCTGCTGAATCTGAGCGGGCCGATGCTGATCGAGCCTTTCACTTACAATAACCTGATGCTGCAAGCCATGCCTGTGCGGCTCGTACCCTAGCACACAAGCTGCACAACAGATGCTGTCCAGGAGCTGTTCCTGTGGCGCGCAAGCTATTGCTGATAGACGCCAACAGCCTCATTCACCGGGCCTTCCACGCCCTGCCGCATTTGAGCACCGCCGATGGGCAGCCTACCAACGCGGCCTTCGGTCTCGCTCAGATGTTGCTGGCCCTGCTCGAAGAGCAGGCACCCGATGAAGCGGTCATGGTCTTCGACGCCCCGGGCGCAACCTTTCGCCACGAGATGTACGACCAGTACAAGGCCAACCGCCCCGAAATGGACCAGGAACTGGCCTCGCAGTTCCCGATTATCCGCCGGCTTGTGCAGGCTATGGGACTGGTGGCGCTCGAACGGGCCGGTTATGAGGCTGATGACATCATCGGCGCTCTGGCCACTCGTGCCGGCAGCGAAGGTTACGAGATTGTCATAATCACTGGCGACCGCGATCTGCTGCAACTACTTGATGAAGGCGTGCAGGTCTTGATTACCACTAGCGGCACAAAACAGGTAATCGCTTACGATGTGGAAAAATTCACCGAACAGTACGGCATAGCACCAGGCCAACTCGCTGACATGAAGGCATTTGCCGGCGACACTTCCGACAACATCCCCGGAATTGCCGGTATCGGAGAAAAGACAGCCGCAGGCCTGCTTTCCGAATACGGCACCGTAGAGGCGGTATTCGAACACGCCGACGACATCTCTGGCACTGTGCGCAGCAAGCTGGCCGGAAATGAACGAGATGCGCTGCTGTGGAAGCGTCTGGCCCGCATCGAGCGTGAGGTGGACCTGGCCTGGCGCGGCCTGGACGCCGAGGCGCTACGCAAGCTGTTGGCAGAACTGGAGTTCAGCAGCCTGCTGAAGCGCTTGCCCCGTTCCGAGGCCCCGAGCACAGAGGGCACAGCAGCCGTCGCCGACCCCGACAGCCTCGCCGCGATATGCGACAAGGCCAGGGAGGGCGACACGCTTTTTGTCGTGCCGACCGAGCATGGGGAAGCCGCGGCGCTGGCTCTTGCCCTGCCACCAGCGTCGGCCGAAGACGCCCCGCAGGCCGGCCTTTTCGCCGGTGAGAATGAGGATAGCCCCATCCCTGAGGTGTTGGTCGAAATCCTGGCCGATCCGGACATAGCCATAAGCGGCTGCCGGCTCAAGCACCTTGACCACTTGCTTCGCGGACATGAGGTTGCCACCTGTAATCTGGCTTTCGACGCCGAAATCGCCTCTTACCTGCTGGGCCCGCAGCGCTCGGACCACGGCATCGGCTTGTGGGCGGCCCAGTATCTCGGCTGGGAGCTGCCCGAAAGTGACGTCGCCGACGCTTATGGCATGCCCGCGTGGCAGGCCCGGGGCTGCATCGAGGCTCTGGCGACGGCGCAGTTGCAATCGCGGCTGCGGCGTGACCTGAAGCAGCAGGGGATGCTGGAACTCTTCGCTGATGTGGAGATGCCGCTGGTGTCGCTGTTGGCCAAGATGGAGCGGGCCGGCATTGGCGTGGATCTGGAGCGGCTGCAAGAGGCCGGCCGGGAGCTTTCCGGCATGATGGAAGAGCTCTCCACGCGCATCTTTGAGCTGGCCGGCGAAGAGTTCAACGTTGATTCGCCGAAGCAAGTCGGTGAGGTCCTGTTCGAGCGGCTTGAGTTGCCCAAGGGCCGCAAAACCAAGACCGGATGGTCAACGGCGGCCGGCGTGCTCGATGACCTCGCGAAGGAGCACGAGATCGTCGCATTGATTCTGGAGTATCGGGAGTACGCCAAGCTGCGCAGTACTTATGTTGACGGCCTGCAGCGCGAGATAGATCCCGCAACTGGCCTGGTTCACACCAGCTTCGAGCAGACGGTCACTGCCACCGGCCGTTTGTCGAGTCGAAGCCCTAATCTGCAGAACATCCCCGTGCGCACCGAGTGGGGTCGGCAGATCCGCAGTTGCTTCTGCAGCGGTGTCGAGGGCTACAGCCTTATCTGCGCCGACTATTCGCAGATCGAGTTGCGCATCCTGGCTCACCTGTCCCAGGATCCCACGCTGCTGGAGGCCTTCGCCAACCATGAAGATATCCACACTTACACCGCCACTCTGATCTTCGACTGCGACCACGACGAAGTGGACTATCGGATGCGAAGCGCGGCCAAGACGGTCAACTACGCCGTGTTATATGGCATGGGCCCCAGGGCTCTGGCTGACGCGCTGGACATGAGTATCCAGGAAGCCAAGGAGTTCATCGAGAACTATCACAAGCGTCTGCCGGGAGTGCAGGAGTTCTTGAGCGCCACTCTGGAGCAAGCGCGGCAGACGGGCTACGTGAGCACGATCATGGGACGTCGCCGGCCGGTTCCTGACCTCGATGCAGCCAACGCCCGGGTCCGCGGGTACGCCGAACGCGCCGCAACCAATACCCCCATGCAGGGCAGTGCTGCCGATATAGTCAAACTCGCTATGCTCAAGCTCGACGCGGCGCTGGCGACCGATTTCCCCGACGCAGAGATGCTTCTGCAAGTCCATGATGAAATCGTTCTGCGAGCGCCTGCTGCTAGCGTTCCCGATCTGGCTGTGGTCGTCAAGGAGGTGATGGAAAGCGCCTACACACTCAGTGTGCCGTTGACCGTGGATGTCTCTGTGGGAGAGAACTGGCGTGATGTGCAACCTTTGCATGAGTGACTACGGGCTTCGGTCAACTTGTGACGTGTAACGTTCCATCTTCACATTTCGCATGGGTCGGGCTTTCAACCGATGTAGCCTGCGGGTACTATGGCGAAGTAGGCTCCAGCCCGACAGAAAACTCGACATCGCGTAACTCAACTTGGTATGGCCGTCCGCCAGAGACGGCCGAAGGGAGATTGTTCGCATGACTTGGGACTTTGAAGATACCGACAAGGAAAAGCAGCGGAAGGATGAAGCTGAGGCATCGCCTGAGAAAGCGTCAGGAACAACCGGCGACCCAATGCAGGCCGCCCTCGACCAGGCACTGCCGATACAAGTCAATAAAGGTGATATAGTCACAGGCGTCGTCGCGGCTGTTGACGATCAAGTCGTCAGCGTTGACATCGGCAGCAAGTACGAAGGCATCATACCCGTGTCCGAGTTCGCCAGCCCTGATGAGTTTCCGGCCGTGGACGATGAAATAGAGGTCGCTGTTGTCAAAGTTGATGACGAAGAAAGCGTTATCAGGCTGTCCAAGCGCAGAGCCGACTACGAGCGGGTCTGGAACCGCCTCACCGAGGCCGTTGAAACCGGCGAGATAGTCGAGGCCATCGTCACCGACCGCGTAAAAGGCGGATTGCGCGTGGACGTGGGCATGCCCGGTTTTGTGCCCGGCAAACATGTGGCAACCCGCAACCTCCGCAACCTCGAGCGCTTTGTCGGCCAGTCTCTGCGCCTGCGCGTGCTCGAAGCCGACCGCGAGTCCAAGAAGCTAATCCTCTCGCACCGCGTGGCGATCGAAGAAGAACGCGAACGGCGTCGCCAGGAGACACTCAGCAACCTCGAAGAAGGCGTGGTCTGCGAAGGCAAAGTGCGCAGCCTCACCAGCTATGGCGCTTTCATTGATCTGGGTGGCGTTGACGGCCTGCTGCACATCTCCGAAATGGCCTGGACACACGTCAAGCACCCCTCTGAAGTGCTCAAGGTAGGGGATACAGTTCGCGTTGCCGTGCTGGACATTGACCGCGAAAACAATCGTATCTCACTTTCGAGGCGCCAGATCCTGCCCGATCCGTGGAAGGAGGCTGCGCCCAGTATTCGAGTCGGCAGCGTCCTCAAGGCACGTATTACCCGTGTGGTGCGCACCGGCGCTTTCGCGCAGTTGTTTGACTACGAGATAGAGGGCTTCATACCCATATCTGAAATGAGCAACAAACGCATCTCAGAGGCCTCGGACGTGGTCAGCGCCGGCCAAGAGGTCGATCTGAAGGTCATTGATATGCGTATCAAGGCGCGCCGCATGAGCTTGAGCCTGGTCGCCGCCGACCAGGAGAAAGAACGGCAGGAGTATCAGCAATACATGGCCAACCAGGAACAGCCCAAGCTAACTCTGGGCGACCAGTTCGGTGATGTTCTGCAGCAGGTAGCAGTCGAGGATGAAACCGAGGAAGTCCAAGAAAAACCAGCAGAAGAAGAGGCAACCGAAGAGGAAGACGTAGAAGCAGCCGAAGAAGTAGAGCCCGAAGGAGAACCTCAGCAAGTAGCCGAGACAGAAGGAGAACCTCAGCAAGTAGCCGAGACAGAAGAAGAGGCAACCGAAGAGGAAGACGTAGAAGCAGCCGAAGAAGTAGAGCCCGAAGGAGAACCTCAGCAAGTAGCCGAGACAGCAGAAGAAGAGCCAACTGAAGAGGAAGACGTAGAAGCAGCCGCAGAAGCGGCCGCAGAAGAAACCGAAGAAGAACCGGAAGAGAAAGCGGCTGAAGAGGAAACCGAAGAAGAAGCCGAGACAGCCGAAAAGCCCAAAAAGCCGAAGAAAGCCGCTAGTACCAAGAAGCCCAAAAAAGCTGCAACGACCACAAAAGCCAAGAAACCCAAAAAGCCCAGAAAAGCAAAGAAAGACAAAGAAGACGAAGACGCTGCGGACAAACAAGACAAGCCTGAAAAGGCGGATGAATAGGCATACTGTTGTAGTGACAGGGATGAAGCTGGGATGACCGTTCTCGGCATAGTCGGGCCGATGGGATCCGGCAAGACCTTTGTGCTGGAGATCCTCGGTCGCCTCGGGGCTGTGACCATCGAGGCCGATGACCTGTCAAGAGAGTTGCTGCAGCCGGGTGCGGCGCTGACGGGCAAGATCAGGCACGCTTTCGGCGAGGAGTTCTTCGACAGCGAAGGCAACCTGCTGCGGGGCAGATTGGCCGAATTGATCTTTGCCAGCGAGCAGGCACGCCAGCGGCTCAATGATATCATGTATCCGGCAATGGTAGGCCTGCTGCAGGAGCGCCTCGCGCAGTTGCGGGAGGCAACAGTCCCGCCGGCGCTGGTAACCGTGGAGGCTGCGAATCTGTACGAAATGGGTGCCGACAGGCTGGTTGATTATGTATTGAATGTCACTGCCTCCCGACCCGTGCGGGAACACCGCATACGCACAAGAGACAACCTGACTGTAGCCGAGACCAAGCGCCGGCTCGACGCCCACGCAGCCGCCGGCTTGGATGATAGTCCAGCCGATCTTGAGATAAATACCGACAAAAATGCAGGCCAACTACAGGCGCAAGTAGAAGCACTGTACCAACGACTGACCGGGCGTGGTACTTAGCGGTTCACGATGCTGAACATGGATGTTTCGCAGAACCGAAATCGCTGGGTTGTTGTCCTAGAATATTGGGTATATACTGAAGTAAGCCATTCCGGATTCAACGCCGGTATATTGCGGCTTTCTGGAAGCCGCAGGGAAATCTGGCGGGGGATTCATTTGACTTCTGGCTGGTCGCCGGCGTTGCCTCTTGGCAAGCCGCAAGACGGTGTGCTATAATGCCGTGGCCCTGGCGCTCACGGGAGCATTGCTGCGTAGTGCGTAATGTGAGCCTTGTATGTTGCTACGTGGGAACATGTTTGATAGGTGACCAGGGGTGGGGCTACTGTGGTTGGCGCTGGCCGGTCAACGTAGAATGCATCAAAGCATCTGCTGAGGAGTGATTATCTTGCAGAAGGGCCACACCAGACCCCTGGCTTCATTATTGCTCTTCTGTCTACTGGTCGCAATTCTACTTATCATATCATCCGTCGCCTCGACGCAGTCCTCACGCCTACGTGCTGCGGGGCCGCTGTTGTCGCTGGACAGGCTGCAGCGTGAGCCGTTGCCAGGGCCTCCGCGCCAAGTCATCGGCTGTATGGAGTGCCCGGAGCGTCATGGTGGTGTGGATACGCAACAGGGCCCGGGCCCGGACCGGGATGATGATATCACCCCAAACGCGGTGGCGACGGAGGAACTTGACCCCAGTTCATCTCCTGCTACCGGCGCCAACTCTATCGCGTTTGTAAGCAACGGCGAAGACGCCGACGCCGACCGCCAGATTGACCCCACCTTGCCCGACGAGCCCGAATTCAACCTCTGGCTGATGCGGCCCGACGGCACCCAGCAAGTGCAACTCGTCGATCTGCCGGGCGACCAGCGCGAGCCCGCTTTCAATCCCAGTGGCAGGCTGTTGGCATACGCCTCCAACCAGACCGGCACTTATCAGATATATACTATCGAGGTTAGCACAGGCGTCATCTGGCAGATCACCACCACCCAGGGCAACAAACGCCATCCGACCTGGTCACCTGACAGCAACTGGATCGCCTTCCAGTGTGACCGCAGCGGCAACTGGGACATCTTCAAGATCTCATCCACCGGCGCTGGCTCCGAAGTGCCGCTTGCGGTCAGTCCCAATGACGAGACCTCTCCGGCCTGGTCGCCGACATCTCCCTACATTGCCTACCAGACCACCACGGGCACTGTACAGCGCATCTTCGCCATGGACGGCGAGGGTGGCAATGTGACGGCTCTGAGTACCGGTGGGGGCTACCCGGACGCCGACGATATAGATCCGGCGTGGCAACCGACCGGCCAGAGCCTTGTCTTCTCGTCGTCGCGAGTGACAGGCCCCGGCGATACTACCAATGATTTCAACATCTGGCGCATGTCCGCCGTCGGCGAAGCAGTCGGCGCAGACGCGACAATTGTGACCCTCAACGTTCTCGATGATGCGTACGATGACACCAACCCGACATGGACACCTGACCTCGACCAGCGGGCCAGAATGCGGTTTATCTTTCAATCAACCCGCCCCGACCCCCCCTACGACCCCGCCAGTGAGCCCGACATCTGGGCCACCTTCGCCCGGGACACCGTGCCGCCTGTACTGGTCAATGGTCCGGACCGTGAGGATGCACTGCCTTGGGTTGATGACCGTAATCCGCCGCCCGGTTCCGACATCACAGTATATGTCGCTGTCTATGACAAGGATAGCGGGGTCAGCTCGGTCACAGCGACGTTCAAGGACCCTGACATCAAAGTCTATCTCTGGTGGGACGGCGCACGCTTTGAGCAATGGATGGGAACAACACCCGGTTGTCATCAGGCCTTGGAATGGGACTGTGTGCAAACCGGCGCCAGACCGTTGCTGGACGATGGCGTGGCACCAGACTCGACGGCGGGAGACGGCGTCTTCACCGGCACATATACCACCACTGTTGTGCCCCGGGACTACATCATTGACATTACCACAACCGATAATGAGGGCAACTCGCTCACCTACGATGATATCTACGGCTTTAGCACTATCACATTCAATCCCGATAACCGTGTCTTGTTTGTTGACGACTACTGCGAGGGCCAGCGTTTCATCGCTGACACCGGATACAACACAGACTGGCCTGCCGCGTTTCCGAACGAGAGCTACTGGCGCTACAACCCCGGCTACAAAGAGGGCTTGGAGTGGAGCACTGATTTCGACAGCATAGCCGGCCCATTCAACGAGAGCTACGACGTCTGGAGAATCATCTGCCGCGGGCAGATACCCGACACAATTCTGCGCAACTACCTGCCGAGTTCGGATTACCAGTTGGACCCCGCAGACGCCCTCGCCAGTCCTACGACGGCAAAGGCCAAGCGGGAAGTTCTGGTCGCCAACCGTATGGTGTTCTGGGCTGCGCCGCACACGGGCGATGTCTGGGTATGCGATGGCACGATCATGGATGCAGCCACCCAGGCCCAGATGAGTCAGTTCCTGGATCAGGGCGGCCGGCTCTTCATATCCGGCCAGGACCTCGCTTGGGCGCTGACCATGGGCGACAAGACCACCAACAACTTCCTGACCACCTATTTGCGCGCTAGCTATTACACCGATGCCGCCGGCACGTGGGGATTTACGGTTGGAGGGGCCGCCACTGACCCGGTTGCCTGGGACGCCTGGGTCGAAAGCTCAAGTGTGCACTATTCAACTGGCCAGTTATTTACCCCCCTCTGGTACGAGGCAGCAGATAACCCGATCGATCTGGTGACGCCACAGAACCAAAGCTCCTCCCAGCCCTGTCTTTGCGACGCGGCGGAATTCTCAGACTGGGCCGATGGCATCACCCCGGTGGGAAATGTAAAGATGTACGGGTATGGGGGCTTCGACGGCACCGGTGCCGGCACCAGATATCAAAATTTCACTACCGGTGCACGGGTGGCCTTCCTCTCATTCGGCTTTGAGCAGATTCACCGGCGCTATATCAACGCACACACGCCCATTCCGGCACACTGTGCGAATCACCGCAGCCACCTGGCCCACAATGCCAAGTGCTGGATGCGCACCGCTACCTTCCAGGGGCGCGTCGTCTCCATCAGCGAGGGCGGAAAGCCTGTCACCGACCCTGAGCCGGTCGTCATTGCCACCCTATTAGCGGGTGTCAGAGAGCAGCCCGAGGAGGGCGACGACCCAGTCGGAGAGGTCACCGAGTATAAGTATGCCGTCCGCTGCCAGAAGGACGGCACGTATGTCATGCAGGGCCTCAACCCGGGCCATTATACCTTCGAAGTGATACGCACCGGCTTCGAAATTGACCACGGAACACGGTCCTGGGTCCATGGCGGTCAGGAACCTGTGCAGGTGGACTTCGCAATCAAGGAAGCCCAGCCAGGCGCAATAGCCGGAACCGTAGTCTCTGAGGCAACCGGCGACCCCATCAGCAACGTCACCATACGCGTCTATCCGGCGCCTGTGGAGGAAGAAGAAGAGGAAACGGCAACAGCGTCCGTCGCCCCCGGTCAGGCCGAGGGCGATATCCCCATTGAGGATCTGGGAGATCCCATCGGCGAAGGTACCAGCGCTGCGGACGGCACCTTCGTCATTCCGGGAATTCCGCCCGGAGACTACATCGTAGTCGCTGACGGCACTGTGGTCGGCTACGGCACACAGCAGCTCGAGGCAACGGTCACGCCCGGCAATACCACCAACCTGGCCTTTATTCTTGGCGCTGCTGACGGAATCCTTGAGGTACACGTGAACGAGGCCGACACGGGCGACGACATCCCCGATGCGACAATCGAGATCCTCGACGAGAACGGCCAGCAGGTAGTTGCGCCTGCCCCGCTAACTGACTCGACCGGGATAGTCAATATCTCGCTGCCGGCCGGCACCTATCAGGTGCGAGCCTCGCGCGCCGGCTACGAAGCCTCACCCCTGCTGGGCACTGTGGTAGTTTCTCAGGAGACTAAAGAGGTGTATATAGAGCTCAACACGGTGGCTGATGGCGGCATCTCTGGCAAGGTTGTATCTGCAACTACCGGCCTGTGTGTGGGCGGCGTGGTGATAAGAATCATGTCGGGTGACACTGTCATTTGCACCACCGAGACCCACGCCGAGCCGCCTACCGATCCGGGCGACGGCACACCGCCCTACAACTACATCTTCGACAAAGATGACGATCAAGAAAGCGTGCCGGCCGGCGAAGTCACTGTTGTGCCGGTAGTCTCCGGCTACAAGCCGCAGCCCCAGCAGCGCGTTGTGACCGTGCTCAGCGGTAAGACGACCACCGGCGTAAGCTTCGTGCTGGAAAGCCTGCACGTCTTCCCGGCCGGGTTGCAGCTTATCTCCCTGCCCTGGGATTTTAGCAGTGGAGAGAATAACATAGACCCGAAGGACTTGCTCGGCGGCGTTGACACGCTGCACATGGCCACTTGGGAGGCAAGCAGCGGGCGTTACCGGATCTATCCCAGCGCTCCCGCCGACCGCTTCCGCCTCGGTACCGGCTACTGGCTGAATCTGGCAGGCCCCACCGATCTGGCTCAGGAGGGCACGCCGGCCGCAACCATCCACGAGATCCCGCTGGTCCCAGGCTGGAACCTCATCGGTAACCCGTTCTTGTCGAGCATCGAGTTCTACGCAACCAGTGTCCGCGACCAGGACGGAGTGTTGCGGTCGGTGCAGGACGCCATGGCCCGAAACGTGCTGGGTTCCGGCCTGTTCGCCTACATGCTGGGCGGTTACCGCGTCGCCGCAGCATTGACGCCCTATGTCGGCTACTGGCTCAACGCCAACGAGCCTTGCGAGCTAGTCATTGACGAGAGCACAGACACGCTGGGCGTAGGCACGCAGGCGGCCAGACCGGCCGTCCCCGTTCCGGCCGATGGTTGGCTATTGCAGTTGCAGACCACCGCCACCGTCGCCGGTCTGCAGGACACCGCAGCCTACATCGGGACCGCAGCCGGCGCCTCTGACGGCTTCGATCCGGGCCTCGACCAGGCCAAGCCGCCGGTGCCTGCCATCGGCGCGTATGTCTATCTGTCGCTACAAGGTGCAAATGCCCCGGGGATGGCAGTTGACATCCGTAGTCAGCAGTCCAAGCAACAGCAGTGGGACGTTGAGGTGCAGACCAACCTCAAGGGGCAGCCGATCGAAATATCCTGGCCCGATATGTCCGGCGTGCCGGCCGGGACCCAGCCTATCCTGACCGATTTGGCTACCGGCAAGCGGGTGTACATGCGCACCAGCCGCGCTTACAGCTTCGAGGCTGACGCGCACACCCGCAAGCTACGGGTGAGCACCTCAGCGTCAGGCGTCGGCCAGTTGGCCATAACCGCCGCAGTCGCTTCCACCAAGGCTGCGAGCGCTGCGGTCAGCTACACGCTGTCGAAAAACGCTCAAGTGACCGTTGATGTGCACAATATCAGCGGCCGCCTCATCAGGCGCCTGGTGCAGGATCAGAGCCAGGCCGCCGGCTTGCAGTCCGTGGCCTGGAATGGCCGCAGCAATACAGGCGTCAGGGTACCCAACGGCCGCTATCTCATCCGGATCACCGCACGCACCGAGGACGGCCAGCAGGCACAGGCCCTGACCCAGGTCGCAATAATCCGTTAGCAGGCCTGCAATAGCGCGACGGGTAGGACTTTTACAGACCAAATGACGTATGCTATACTGTCTGAGTGGCAGCAGTCGCTCACATCATCTCTGCGTCTGCGTCGGAGGGAGAGCTATCTCGATGCAGTACATTCGAAGAAGTTTGATAATGCGCAAGCTGGTTTACTTTCTCATCGCAGCGATAATTCTTCCCTGCGGCATGTCCTTCGGCCAGCGAACGGCAGCGTCAGGTGTGGGACGAACCGTTACCTCCTGTGTGGTGCTGCCCTTCGCTAATGTTACAGGCCACGATGACCCGCTGCTGCCGGACAAAGCTGCGGCGGCGGTCGCACTTTCGCTGGAGGGCTCACGAGAATTCCTGGTCACCTCGACCCTGGATCTGAACCGGGACATGGCCGCCTTGGGCATGCAATCGCCGGTCTCCAAGGTTGAGCAGGTGAGGCTTGGCGAGGCACTAAGGGTCGAGAGAGTCCTCACCGGCACCATCAGCGAGCTGTCTGTCAACAAGAGTACCGGCCAGGCCCGCTGCAGTATTGAGATCAAGATGCTTAGCGTCACCGTGCAGGACTTTCTGGATGGCGCGGTGGCAACCGTAAGCACCAGTCCGATACCCGGCTGGAGCGGTGATATCACCAAGGTTGTCAACGACGCCATGCGCGCCGCGGCCGAGACCGCCGTGACCCAGATGATGGCCAGGCGGGTGCGCCGCGGACACGTGGACCTGGTAACCGACCGCGGCGAAGTAAACATCGGCCTGGGCATCGGCGATGGTATCGAGATCGGCACCGAGTTCCTTGTAATGCGCCCCACCTGGTCTGCGGATCTGGAAAAGGTAGTTATGCGGCGTGTTGGTATAATATCGGTGGGGGAAGTGGACACCAACATGGCCTGGGGTAATGTTGTCGAGGGGTCTGTCCCTCAGACGGGTGACAGGGTGTATAAGCTGTACAAGCCGCCTGTTCGCAAGAAGGCCGAACAGCGCAGCAAGTCTCGAAAGAACCTCGTCCAGATGATCGCCGCTGTTGGTCTGCTGCTGGGCATCTACACCGTTGGCACCGGCACCTCGATCGCCAGTGCCTCCGAGCTTACCGGCAACCTCTCTCAGGCGACATGCGGCGCGGCTCCCGCCATCGTTCTGAAGGTCCATTCGGACAATACCGAACGGGAAAGAACTCACGGCTGGGTCATTTACCGGGGTAACAGCCCTTACTTCGTGCCCGCTGCTCACAACATGATTGATGTATTCGAGGGCAAAGACCTGCCCTCCAATCGCTACAGTGACGACCCCAATCTCACTGAATATATCGAGGACTTCGAATTCACATACTTCTATTTTGTCGAGGAAGGCGAACAGGAAGAAGCCGACGTCACCGCCTCATGGAACCACTTGCCAATGAGCCCGGGCACCAGGTATTACTATACCGTGCGCAGAATAATTGAGCCCGAGCGCCCACCGGGCTTCAACCCGCCGATAGCCACCGAGCAGGCTGAGGAGCCGGTGGAGGCGACCTTCGAACTCGAGGTGGAAGGCGGCTCCGGCTTGTCCGAAGCCAGCAACCATTTCGGGCCGATCACATACTTCTTGCCACCACAGCTTTCCAGCCCGGCTCACGGCGCACCAAACCAGGCTACCGACAACATCCGCTTCACCTGGCAGGTGACCACGGGCGCGGACATCTACAACGTCGAACTGTTCGGCCCCACCGATCCCAACGGCAGGGGCAATCTCTACTGGCAGAGCGGAGAACTCCGCGCCAGCGGCGGCGCCACCACAATGAGCGCCTCCTTCACCGTCGCCGATCCGGCTGACGGGCTCACTCCGGACACGACCTATTACTGGCGTGTCGGGGCCAGGGCCAGCGGCGACGCAGCCGACCCGCACAACAGGGACCTCGATAAGGTCGGCTACCTGTACAGTCAAATGCGGGAATTCCAGACCGTCCTAGGGCCTCCGGGCACCTTGGACCTTAACAAAGACAACACGAAACCGGCCACCCGCAAGCCCGGCTTCTGGCGAGTCAAGCACGGCAGCGTTGGCCGCTGACCCGGAGCCGACCATGCAATGGCCACGGCCGCCCAGGCGGGCGGGACTCGTATTCGTCGTGTTTGCAGTATGTTCAGTGTTGCTCCTTGACAATGCATTCGCCGCGACGCGCCCGAAATGGGGTGTAATGGCGTACCTGAGCGGACAGGGCGGGCTTGAGCAGGAAGCCGCGGCCTACTGGCAGGCCATAATGGAAGCCGCCGCAGACGGCTGTTGCAGCGCTGCGGTGCAGATGGACGGACCATACGTCTGTGCCAGGTGGCTGGCCGTGTCCGGCAATCACGCCAACTGGCAGCCGCTAGGCGTTGTCAATATGGGCGCACAGCCGACATTGACCCGCTTCTTGAAATGGGCACGCGGCAATCTGTCGGCAGACCGTTATCTGCTCATCGTTATGGGCCACGGTACCGGGCTGGCGACCCTCGTGCCGAACCTTAGCGGCGTGGTCTTTGATGGTGGCAGCAACGATACACTAAGTATCGCTGAGTTGTCCGCCGCCCTTGCCGAGAGCCATGCGACGGACAGGCCCGTTGAGTTGGTATCTCTGGAGGCGTGCTACGCCGCAAGTATTGAAGTGGCCTACAGCCTGCGGCAGACGGCCAATTACCTGGTAGCCTCGCCCGACCGCGTGCCGAGTCCGGGTCTGCCTTGGGCGCAGGTACTGGCGCGATTGAACGGCTGTGATGACGGACGTGCGGCTGTCGTGGCGCTGTATGCCGAGTATGAGCATGCGCTTGGACGGGTTGATCTGCGGGCCGTGGCTGATGTCGCAACACGTTTGAAGGCTCTGGTCGAGGCATTGAATGGGGATGCGCGTGCCAATGCGCCCGCACTACGCTTGGTACGCAGCCGCAGTCCCAACTGGGGATACAGAGACGAGATGTGCGATCTGCTGTATCTGGCCCGCCTGCTGCACGAAATGGCCGCCACCAGGGAAGTCTCGCAGCGTGCCGGCGAATTGGAGGCAAGCCTGGAGCGCGCGATAGTCCCGGGCACCGGCCGACAAGCGACGAATGCAAATGTCCATGTGGGCAATCTGGGGATTTTCTTCCCGGCCACGTGGGAACAGGTCCCACCACATTACGGGAGCACTTATCGTCTGGCTGCTGAGACCGGGTGGGCCGAGTTTCTACAGGCCTACTACGAGATCAGCAAGAGCCAGCTTATCGGTTCGACAATACAAGTCCCGTGCAGCGCGGCGGCTGAGACTGTCTGTGCTGCAAAGAGTAGACCATAACAAACATATCATCTGATGCCACCACGCTGTGCAGCGCAGGGCAGGTGCCGGCGCCTCACAGTGAGGAGGAGGAATCCTATTGAGGCATCATAGCCGCCCTGCAAAAGCTCGCCTGCAAAGTGCCTGTGCAATCGCTCTGGTCGCACTGCTTTTGGCATGCGGCGCACCGACCGAGGCAGCCCCCAAGGTCTCTGACGACCTGGCTGGCCCGCTGCGCGCAGTTGCTGCTGCCGCGGCCTCAGGCCGGGCGGCGCCGGCCGCTGTTAGCCCACTGGTGCGTATCCAGGGCGGCCGAGTGCAGGTTGAAATCATCTTTCGCACTCCTCTCGCGGCGTTCTCAACCAACTTAGCTGCGTATGGCGGCCGGGTGGACATTCGTATGGACAGACGCGTCCAGGCTTGGCTGCCCACCGGCTCCTTGAACGCGGTTGCCGAGCTTGCTGAGGTGGCGCAGGTTCGCCTGCCGCGTAGGCCGGTGCCGCTGCAGGGCTACGGGGGGACCTCCTCCGAAGGCGTCCAACTCACGGCCGCCACTGCGATGCACACCAATGGCATCACCGGCTCAGGCGTCAAAGTTGCGGTCATAGACACCGGCTTTGGCGGCTACGACGAAGCAGAGATCCCCGGCGTCGGTGAGGGTTCTGGGCGTACAATATCGTTTACTGGCGGCGGCATGGGCGGGTCGCAGCACGGTACAGCAGTGGCCGAAGTGGTCGCCGATATGGCCCCCGGGGCCGAGATATATCTGCTTGCAGTTGACACCAACCTCGCCATCGAGCAGGCCATCAACTATGTGCGGGACAATAGTTTTGGCGTTGCGGTGATGTCAGCGGGGATCTTTGAGGGCCCCTACGATGGCACTCACGCGATATCGCAGAAAGTCAATATGGCATGGAACTCGGGAGTTTTCTGGGTAAATGCCGCCGGTAACCACGCCCAGCGTCATTACGAAGGCGACTGGAGCGACAGCAACAGCGACCGACTCCACGAGTGGGGCTTTGGTGATCAGGATATGAACCTCAGCCTGCCCGCCGGCAGATTTCAGGCGTTCCTGAGTTGGTATCAGACCGCCGGCGCCACCACCAACCATGACTATGATCTGGTGCTGTTGGACGCGAGCGGCACCGAGGTTACCAGGTCCGCGGTGACACAGAACGGCGATGATCCGCCTGATGAGATGCTGATAGCGTACCTGTCTGAGGCCGGCGTCTACTCTCTGCGCATTGAACGCATGTCACTCGACTCAATTCCTGCCGATGACCATTTCCAGCTTTTCCTGCCTGATGTTGATGTAGAGGGCATACACCAAGTACTCGAGCACAGTCTGCCGGTTCCTGCCGAAGCCAGTGGCTCGTTCACCGTCGGCGCCACGCGCGGCTCCTTGCGCATCGTGGGGGCCGAGCCGGTGCTGCCCATAGATCAGATTGAAGAATTCAGCTCGCGCGGCCCCTCGCTTAGCGGTCTGCCGAAGCCCGATCTGTCAGCTCCCGATTTTGTGACCACCAGCCTGGTCGAAACGGCGTACGATCCGTTCGTCGGCACCTCGGCAGCGGCACCGCACGTCGCCGGCGCCGCTGCACTGCTGCTGGATGAGGACAGCACCAATACCCCGGTCATGCTCGCCGCTACACTGCAGGAGCTGGCCGCCAAGCATATGCTGCAAACCGACCCGTCCACCAACCAGCCGATACCCGACAACACCTACGGCCACGGACGGCTGAGACTGCGTGTCGGCACCGACAACACCCCGCCACAGATCAGCATCAGTTTCCCGCGCAATGGCAGCACAATCACCGACGCCACACCAACGATAATCGCCACCATCACCGATGTCGGCAGCGGCGTGGACGAGACCACAATTGAGATCCGATTGGATGGCAATCTGGTGAGCGGGGACTATGTGCCCAGCAACGGCCTGCTCACATACACGGTGCCGGCCGGGGCGGAGCTTACCCGCAGCCAACACACTCTGACTATTGTCGCCAGTGACTATGATGGTAACGCGGCCACACCCGCGGTGACCAGTTTCCGCGTCGCGGCTCCATCAATTGACGCCGGATTGCACCTGATAAGCTTACCCTATGCGGGTCTGGTCAACGCGGACCCCTCTCTGGTATTCGGCATACCATACGACGAGTTGCAACTGGCGCGCTGGGTGCCCGACGACGCCCGGCCGGTCAAGTATCACATCTATCCGGACGAATATGCCACCTTCAACCCGCCGGATGCGCGCGGCTCCGATCCCATAGTCAGCCACCCGCCTGCCGGCCTCGGATACTTCGTGCGCCTGCCCAAACGCTGCACCCTCAACACAGGCGGCGCCGGCCCCCTCAGCGACACGACATCGTACCAAATCAATCTCATCTATGGAACCGATTCGCCGCGCGGCTGGAACCTCATCGGTAACCCCTATGAGTCGGTGGTTGACTGGGGCACGGTTAGCTTCATTGCCGATGGCCAGCGCTATGACCTGCGCGAAGCGATGTCTGAAGACGTCGCGATCACCGAGGGGGTGCTGTTCGACTTCGTCAGCACGACCACCGGCGGCTACTACCAATTCTCGTCTGATCCGTCTGAAGACATACTGGAGTATATGCGCGGCTACTGGGTGCACGTGTTGCGCGATGCCGCCCTGGTCATGTACAACCCGGCAGTGACCACTACGGTCGTCGAGAGGCCCAGGCCCGCCAAGTTAAGTAACGTGCCTACCAGGGATCAATGGACACTGAAGATCTCAGCTTACAGCGGCCAGTTCCAGGACCCTGTCAACTACATCGGCGTACACCCTGAAGGCACCCAGGGCTATGACATCGGTCTGGACCTGAATGAGCCGCCTGCTCTGGCCCAGGGCCTCGCGCTGTACATGCCGCAGCCCGACTGGGGTAGCCGCGCTGGACACTATGTGCGCGATGTGCGAAGCAGCCTCAGCGCCCGCCAGGAGTGGGACATCGAAGTCGCTTCCACCTTGTCACGGGCTCCCGTAACCCTCGCCTGGGAGGAACTCAATAGGACGGTGCCGAAAAACGTCCGGCTGATCTTGCGCGACCTGGACGGCAACCGCGACATCTACATGCGTACAACCAGCGGCTATACGTTCCAGACCGGCGACGAACAGGAGATACGGCATTTCAGGATAATCTGCACCGTTGCGCAGTCGGGCAGCCTGGCCGTCTCGGCCATTAACACGGCCAATGCCACCGACGGTAGCGTGACTGTCAGTTACACCTTGACGCGTGCTGCTACTGTTACTGCCGATATCCGCAACATAGCGGGGCTGCCGATCGCACGTCTGACGCGGACTGAAGCAGCCGCCGGCGTGACGCAAACAATGTCCTGGAATGGCCGCAACCACAGCGGCACCAGAGTTCCCAATGGCAGGTACCTGGTGCGCTTGACTGCGCGCACCCCGGAAGGCCAGACCGTACAGGCTATCGCACTTTTCGATAAGATAAGGTGAACTATCGGCCTTCGAGAGGAGCTGAAGTTGCGTGGGCCCTCAAACCAGTCTTGACCGACAACTTCCGCGGCAGACCATACTGCTGTGGACTCTAGTGCTGGTGCTCGTCAGTCTGGCTCCCGTCTTCTGCCAGCAGCCCACCCACACTGTCTCGGTTCTGCACCCAGGCGGGCTGACCAGACTGGAGCTGGAATACCCCGCGTTGACGATAACCGGTGATGACTGGATGTACTACCCCGCCGGCCGCTTTCAGCTCTGGACCGGCACCGCAGCTCCTATTGGGGGCGATCCCACCCGCACAGGTGACGAGAGCCGCAACATCGCCAGCGTCGCACAGGGAGGCTCTTTTACCAGCAAGACCACTATCGCCATAAATCCTCGACAGGCTGAAGATGTTGAGGACGACGAAGACCTGGGGTACTTCTACGACATTCACGAACTGATGGCTAGTCAGGATCCCCAAGAATCGTCGGCCGCCCTGACCAACTACTGGATCGCCGCTCCCGTCGCCGGTACCAGAGATCTGACTGGCATTTATCGTCTGCCTGTTGCTTTTGATGAAGACGATCTTCCTACGGCATGGATTGAAGTGCGCCAGGCTCTTACTCTCATCGGCGACGCCTTGCAGGCCGAATACATCGTCTATAACACCACCCCCCAGCAACAACGTATCGGCGTCCGCATTGTGTTTGACGGCATCTTTGGTGGTGCCGCCGTGCAGGACGGCCAGGCCATCATCCTGCCTGACGGGACCGCCATTACCAGGGAAACCAAGTTGCCGGATACTACGTTCGGTGGCCAATTGTTGCCGGACACCTGGGTCACATACGACGACCCGATGGCTCCCACCGTAGCTATACGCGGCGTAATCAACGCCCAGGAGGTCTTGGACGCCGGGCCGGCCAGCAAGAGCGCAGGCCTGCCTGACTCGGTTGCCTGGGGACAGATGCGCAACATGGGACTGTCCAGCCAATACTACTTCACTCCGAATCCGCAAGCCTTGCTGCTGGGGGAAGACTGGGGGTATGCGGTCAAGTGGGACCCCGAGGAGATATCACCGGGCCAGTCGTGCCGCTTTGTCACCTATTACGGTGTGGGCATGTCAACTCCCGACTATGACCGTCCCTATGCGTTTCTGGTCTATACCCCTCCCTCGCTGATTCAACAGACCGGGGATGACCCGGCCACACCAGACGTGGTCGAGGATTATTACCTCGGCGATTCCGAGGGCCGCTCCCCCTTCCCGATAGCAGCCTACATAGATAACTATGGGGCCGAGGCGCTACTGGACGCCAGCGTCCGCATCCGGCTGCCTATTGGGCTGGAGCTAATGGAGGGCGAAAGCCCCACGAAGTCGGTCGGCGTAGTGCGGCGCAACGAACTGAAGTGGGTCAGTTGGATGATCCGGGCCACTGCCGCTCGCCCGGGGCGCCACTCGGTCAAGTTCACCGGACCGCAGGGCAAGGTGCTGGAGCGACTCATCAACATCCCTGCCGTGCCGGTACTCAATCCGTTGGAGTCGCCCCGCGGGCTGGAGATGGTCTCCATACCTTATGAATTCGGCAATACGGATGCGGAGTGGGTATTCCAGGACCTGGGTAGTCTGCAGCCGGGCGGGAATGCTACCATCGTGCGCTGGGACCCGCATACTGGGCAGTATCGTTGGTTCCCCGATCCCAGTACGACCAACATCGAGCCGGGTGTGGGCTTCTGGCTGCTGAACCTGACCCGCGAGTCCGTCGAACTTCCCCTTGACGCCGTTCCTGTATCTACCGAACGCACCTACAGTATCCGCCTTCCGGCGGGCTGGAACCAGATTGGCAACCCCTTTACCATACCCTTGCGTCTGGACCAGGCCCGCGTTATTGGGCCGGCCGGCGGCGAGTACTCGATCTGGGAGGCCTATAGCCGCCTGCTGCTGGTGCCCACCATCTTTGAATATGATCCGCTCGCCAATGACTACGTGTGGTCCACCGAGCTATCCGAGGCGCGGCTGGATCCGTACAAAGGCTATTGGCTGCTGTGCTATGACGACATAACTCTGCAGTTCCCGCCGCCAAGTCTCTTCTCCCCCGCCACGGTAGCCGCCCAGGAGCCGGTGACAGCCGCCGCACCGGATCGTGACCGCTGGGCTGTGAAGCTGTCGGTAACTGCCGGCGAGCAGGTCAGGACCAACCGTGCCTTCGGCACCTGCCCGGGCGCCAAGGACGGCTACGACCGCAACGACATGCCCCAGCCGCCGGTGGCAGTCGCCGAGGGCGCAAGGGCACTCAATGCTGGTTTCCTGTGTGGTGACGCGCCGGCGGACGAGGCTGGCCGCTTGCTGGTTGACATGAGGCCACCCGCCCCCAATACGACCTGGCGCTTTGCCGTCTCCACCGGCGTTGCCGACCAGGATGTCACGGTCAGTTGGGATGACCTCGCGCCGATGGGCGGCGACCTGGTGCCCACGCTTGTTGATACAGCCACCGGCAGACGCTGCTACATGCGAACCGCCAGTTCCTACACCTACCGCACCAGACAGGACCACGAGACGCGAGTATTCGAACTGATCGTTCGGCAGCGTGGCCCCAATACGCTCATGGTGACCAGCCTCAGCGCGCAGCAGGCTCGCGGCGGACAGGTCCCCATCACCTACAGCCTGACCGTACCGGCTAATGTTGACATCGTCATCCGCAACATATCCGGCGTGCCGGTCGCGCGCGTGGCCGCCAACCGGATGTCGCCCGAAGGCACTAACAGTGTGGTTTGGGCCGGCCAGAACCAGAAGGGTGCCCCGGTCCCAAGCGGCTGTTACATCTGTCATATTACCGCGCGGTGTCCGGAAACCGGGCAGGTTGCCAATGTCCTGCGGACCTTCAATATCAGCCCGTAATGCGATAAACAGTATGCTGCAAGTCATTCCACAACGATTAAGCCCTCCCGCAAGGGGGAAGTGATGCAATGAATACAATAAGAAAACGACGCACTTTTCGCACTATCAGCCTCCTAGTTGCATTCTGCATGTTGGCATCGCTGATACCAGTCAGCTTCGCCGCCACCGCGGAGCCGGGCACCAGATCTGTCTTGGTTTTTCCGGTTCTTGATGAGAGCGAAAGCGTCCAGGCAAGTATCGCCTACAAGGCGACCGCCTCCCTGCAGATGGCCATTGACGCCCAGGCCGACTTCGCAGCTAGCAGGTTTTCGCCCCATTCCGCACTGGTGATGCGCGCGGTCTCCGAGGGCCGTCTGCGCCAGATTGATGTAGAAGCCGGCGAAACGGCTTCTGCCAGCCTCGCTCTGTTTATCGGCAACGTACTCGGCATGGACTATGTTGTGATTTCCAGTGTCCAGTCATTCGATATTCAGGAAGAGCCGCGACAGGCTAAGATCATATTGTCCGGCCAAGCGTACGAGGTAAAGGGCAATGTTGACGAAGCCACCGGCGAAGTAGTTGAAGAGCCGACCGTCTATCGCGCCTTTGGCGTATCGGGCAACAGCCAGGAGCGCGCCCACTATACAGGTAGCGACTCACCGCTTATCGCGGAGGCCATGCGCGACGCCGCCTACAAGGCTGCCAAGACGCTGGCCGGCAAACCGACGGAATACCAGCCGGTTGCCAGGGAAAAGAGCAAATCGTGGAAGTGGCTACTCTATGCTCTGGCCGTTGGTGTGCTGATCATTGCGGTCAACAACTCCAGCACCCCAGCCGCCCCGCCCGGCGCTGCCGCGCAGGCCAAGCCGGTCACCAACTTGTATCTCACGCAGATGCAGCCAAATATCCGCCTCACGTGGAACCCGCCGACCGGTACCACACTAACGATACTGAAATACGAGATATGGCGCAGTGTTGATGGTGGCACCTTTAGCCTTCTGTCCGACAACATCGGGCCCGCCGTGACACAATACACGGACACCGCCACACTCTCAGGCAGATACATTTACCAGTACCGCGTGCGAGTAGTGTACACCAACTCTGAGACCTCACAATACACTCTCTCGGGGGCCCTCGCCTTCACACGGACCTGATGCCAGAGCTTGGTAGGCGCTCATTTGTGCCGCCCCCGGGTAACCCTCAGCCCGAGGGCGGAATCGTTCTTCCCATCCGCGTGGGTGGACTCTTGCAGCCTGACACACTACAAGACAGCAACAAGATAACACCAGGTTTGAATAACCTCTCGGCATAAGGCAAATGTTGAGTCGCCACTTGAGACTACTACTCTGTGCGGCGGTGCTCATAGGGCTGGGCGGTCCTCAGACTTGCGCCCAGGTCGCCCGCAGCGGCCAATACCGCCTCAAGCTCACCGCCATCCCGCCACAGCGCCCGGCTGACAACAAGACCGAGGCCCGTGTGCGCATTGAGGTGCGCACCGAGAGTGGACAGTTGGCCACCGAAGAAGTCGAGGTCGTCATCAGCGCCAATCTCGGCTATCTTTCCACCGACCATGTGTCGCGCCAGCAGAGCCTTCAGGTGCGTGCTATCGGCGGCGTGGCGACTGTGTTCGCCAGCAGCAACACCCCGGGCCTCGCCACCATCACGGCTTGGGTTCGCGAGTCCCGCAACAGCACTACCATCCGCTATCTGCCTGAGGGCGAGGTGGCCCGCCCCGTAGCCAAGACCATTCATATCAAGGGCAAGTGGACCGGCTTCAGTGTTGACCACCGCCTGCTTGAGGCCCGCGATCAGGCACAGGTCCGCCTCGGCGAACTGACCATCGAAGCCAGCGACACAATAGACATTGACCTCAACGACTTCTCCCTGCGCGCATTCTCATTGGAAGAGGCGGGCGTTGTCGTTAGCAGGGGGGAAAGGGAGCTTTCGGGCAAGCAGCTTTACTTCGACCTCGGCACCCGCCGCGGAGTGCTGCGCGGGGCTGGAGTGTCCGGTATCGAGCGCGTCTTCTTTGATGCCTATGACCTGCAGCCCCTGGAGGCGGAATGGGAGCCGCCATCGGATGCCTTCAGCTACGACACCCGCGAGACGCAGACCTGGCTCGTCGCCGACAGCATCTCCTACTTCATCGGCGAAAAGATAGTGCTGCGTCATGGCTCCGCATGGATTGATCAGGATAAGATTCTCAGCTTCCCCGCATATTGGATCATCGGCGAACCGGGCTACACCGGCAGCACCAATAACAACATGTTCAGCGCCGATACCGGTGGCGGTGTGGCTCTCGACTTTCCGTTCTTCTATAGCGTCACTGACACCACAACCGCCGCCGTGAAGGTGCAGCACGGCACCACATCGGGTTCAGTCGCCGCTGCCCGCGGTGGCTGGTCGCTGGCATGGGAACGCGAGTACCGCTCGCTTACTAATGATTACGAGGGCTCGATCGAGATCGCCGGCCTGCCGCGCTCGAGCTGGGGCCTGCAATGGCAGGATCAGCGCACCCTCTGGGGCGACGCCAATTCCTACCTCAACTTCAGCATGCCCGATCACCATAGCATCTTTTCCGATGCTAGCGTCTATCGCTACACTGACAAGGGCCGTTTTAACCTGCGCGCCTACTATGACGACCCTCGCGACTATGACACAAGCTACGGCCTGGTGGGCGACTGGCTTTCCAACCCCATTGCTTTGAACGAGCGCAACTCATACCGCATTGGTCTAACGGCCGGCACCGAGCACCACCACGAGACCGGCGCTGTTGAGTTTGGTAATAGGGCGTTCGCAGAGCTGAACTGGGGCACCTATGATCTCGGCCGCAAGACCACCCTGCGTCCTGTGCTGCGTAATATGTTTTCCTGGGACACCAGCGGCTACAACGCGAACGGCCTGCGTGCCGACTTGGATTTCACGCACCGGCTCAGTCTCAATTCCATCATCGGCCTTAGTTACAGCGCCGAGTATTTCAGCGGCGATGCGACCGTTGATGGCATTGAGCAGATCCTCAGCCTCGACCTGAGCGCCCGCCGCAACAAGTGGTACTTGTACGCATTTGGCACCCACAATATTACCTTTGATGACACCTTCTCCTACCTCGACCTCAACTACTACCAAAGCGAGCGCTGGCGCTGGGAGCTGGCTGGCATCATTTATAGCTTCGAGGACTCCTCATATAACGAATGGGAACTCACCCTCGCGCGCATGTTCGGTCAGCGGGAGATCGGTCTCACCTACAGTGAAGAGACCGGACGGCTCTCTCTGGAGTTCGGCGGCTTCGCCACCTTTTAGGTTCCCCGGCCGCTGGCACAAGACGCCGGCAATTTCTGCTATAATATCCTCTTGCACCACTGCTCATCCTCAACTTCTCGGAGAAACACAGTGCCCGAGTTCCAAGTAATATCAGAATATGAGCCCAAAGGCGACCAGGCGCAGGCCATCGAGGCGCTCAGCGAGGGTGTTCTCGACGGTGAGCGCGATCAGGTGCTGCTCGGCATCACCGGCTCCGGCAAGACCTACGTGATCGCCAAGGTCATCGAGACGGTACAACGGCCGACGCTGGTACTCGTCCACAACAAGACACTGGCCGGCCAGCTTTGCATGGAATTTCGCGAGTTCTTTCCCGACAACGCCGTCGAGTACTTCGTCAGCTACTACGACTATTATCAGCCCGAGGCGTACTTGCCCCAGACTGATACCTACATCGAGAAAGATGCCGAGATTAACGAAGAAATCGAACGACTGCGACACTCCGCCACACATTCGGTCGCCTCGCGGCGCGATACGATAGTCGTCGCCTCGGTCTCATGCATCTTTGGCCTCGGCTCGCCCGAGGAGTACAAGCAAATCACTCTCGAACTCAGAGTCGGGCAGCAGATCGAGCGCGACGCCATCTTGCGCCAGTTGGTGAACATGCAGTTTAGCCGCAACGATCTTGCCCTGGAGCGCGGCACCTTTCGCGTCCGCGGTGATGTCATCGAGGTTCACCCGGTTGACGAGGATCTCATTACCCGGCTGGAGTTGTTCGGCGACCAGGTCGAGCGCATCACTCGCATCAACGAAATCACCGGCGAGATCGTCGAAACCAGGGACAGCACACTGCTCTTCCCGACCAGCCACTTTGTGACTTCCGCCGAGCGGCTGCAGGACGCGATGGTCAGCATCCGCCAGGAGCTGGGCGAAAGAGCCGCCTGGTTTGAGAACCAGGGCAAGCTACTCGAGGCCCAGCGGCTGGAGCAGCGCACCAACTACGACCTGGAGATGATCCACGAGATCGGCTACTGCCAGGGCATCGAGAACTACTCCCGTCACCTGGACGGCCGCAAAGCCGGCCAGCCGCCACACACGCTGATGGACTACTTCCCCGATGACTTCTTGCTGGTTGTTGATGAATCGCACCAGAGCATTCCGCAAGTCCGCGCGATGTACCAGGGCGACCGCTCGCGCAAGGATAGCCTCGTCGAGCACGGCTTTCGCCTGCCCTCCGCCTACGACAACCGCCCGCTGACCTTCAGCGAATGGGAGCAGCACGTCAACCAGGTCATCTACACCTCCGCAACACCCGGCCCCTACGAGAAGAACAAGGCCAGCCGTATCGTGGAATGTGTGATCCGCCCCACCGGCCTGCTCGACCCGGAGGTGGAGGTGCGGCCGACCGAGGGCCAGATTGACGACCTGATTGCTGAAATAAAGAGGCGTGTGGACAGGCAGCAGCGTGTGCTGGTCACCACCCTGACCAAGCGCATGGCCGAGGACCTCTGCGAGTATCTGGCCGAGATGTCAATCCGCGTCCACTACCTGCACTCCGACATAGACACCCTGGAGCGCACTGAGCTGCTGCGCGATCTGCGGCTGGGGGCCTACGATGTACTGGTCGGCATAAACCTGCTGCGCGAGGGCCTGGACCTGCCGGAGGTGTCGCTGATGGCGATATTGGACGCCGACCGTGAGGGCTTTCTGCGCTCTGAGACCTCGCTAATGCAGA
The DNA here is from genome assembly GCA_029821145.1 of Candidatus Zipacnadia bacterium. GTDB lineage: Bacteria > Armatimonadota > Zipacnadia > Zipacnadales > UBA11051 > UBA11051. Next base: position 13,331 of record JALGTY010000004.1, on the reverse strand, counting down.
ACATGGGGCGCGCCGCCCGCCACGAAGAGGGCAAGGCGATCATGTATGCCGATGAGATCACCTCCGCGATGCAGGCGGCCATTGATGAGACCACCCGCCGTCGCGCAAAGCAGAGGGCCTATAACGAAGCTCACGGTATCGTGCCGCGGACAGTGAAGAAGACGGTGCGGGAGCCGATCCGGGCCATGATAGCCGAACGCGCCCGCCGTCTGGTCAGCCCGGAAGCAGCCTCCATCATGGACACTGACGATATGCGCGACGTAATCGCGGCGCTGGAGATCGAAATGCACAAGGCCGCCGAAGAGCTTGATTTCGAGCATGCGGCCGAACTGCGCGATGAAATCAAAGAGCTGGAGAAGATGCTGGACGACTGAACCGGGATAGTCAAACCCCGCGTAGCTCGCGCTTCCCGCAGGCCCTGAGCCTGCTGAAGGGCCGAAGGGCAGCCCGAGGCCGCGTTGCCGTTAGTCGTAATGGAGGGGCCTGCCGAAGGTGTGTTCGGCGCAGGCGTGGGTGAGACGGGAGTTTGCTTGCAAACTCACGGCCATCCGGCCCAGCCGTTGCAGTTACCCCCTCTCCCACAGGGAGAGGGGGTCGGGGGGTGAGGGCGCCTTTCGCACAGTTTATATGCAGATAACTTCCCAATCCTATGAACCAGCAAGATCTCCTCGAAAAACTCGACCAGGTCCCATCCCAGCCAGGCGTCTATAACATTCTGGACGCCGGCGGGCACATTATCTATGTCGGCAAAGCGCGGTCCCTGGGCGCCCGCCTCCGCCAGCACGTGCGCGGTGACAGCGACCGTACCGGTGGCTGGGCGCAGGTGATGCACCAGAAGCTGGCCGACTTCGACTATATCGTCACCCGCACCGAGACTGAGGCCCTCATCCTTGAAGCGACTCTGATTAAGCAGCACAAGCCCCGCTTCAACATCCGCCTGCGCGATGACAAGAGCTACCCCTACCTGTGTCTCACCGCCGAGAAATACCCGCGCCTGCTGGTAATCCGTGATCTACCCAGCGACGCCCGTGTACGCATACCGGGTGGTGGTGGGAAATACCGGCGCGGCTTTCACGACCCCAAGCGCCACGAGGTTTACGGTTTCAGCGCCGGCGAGATTTTCGGCCCATACCCCACCGCCAGCGTCATGTGGCGTGCCCGACGCATGGCCAGCCAGCTATTTGGTCTGCGCCAGTGCCGCCGCAAACTCGACGGCACCCCCGCCGGCAAGCCGTGCCTCTACTACCATCTCGGCCATTGTGTAGGCCCGTGTACGGGCAATGTCAGCGATGAGCAGTACGCCGAGGTGGTCGAGCAGGTCATCAGCTTCCTGGACGGCAAGACCAAACAGATCACCGACAGAATCAGAGGCGAAATGGAGCGGGCCGCACAGGAACTGGACTTTGAGCGGGCGGCGATGCTCCGCGACAAGCTGCAGACCATCGAGCGTAGCAGCGAAGACCAGCTCATGGTGGCTAACGAGAACCGCGACCAGGACCTCTTCGGTGCGGCCAGTGAAGATGAGCGCGCGGTCGTGAAGCTGCTTGGAGTGCGCGGCGGCCGGCTGACCACCCAGGAAACCTATAGCCTCGCCCACGCCGCCGGACGCTCCCTCGGCGAAATCATTGAAGCCGCGATGACGCTGTACTACGGCGCTGGCAACATCCCGGCCCGCCACGTGCTCCTCGCCGCTCCGCTTGGGGAGCAACAAGAGTGGGAGGAGCTGCTTTCGCAGATGCGCGGGGGCCCTGTTGATCTCGCAGTGCCCCAGCGCGGTGAGCGCCGCCGCCTGATCGAACTGGCGCAGATGAACGCCAAGACGGCTCTCGAAGCGCTTGCACACCACGCCCGAACCCGCGCCGCAGACAGTGATGCCGCACTCAGCGATCTGGCCGAAGCGTTGGAGCTTCAGCAGCCCGTCCGCCGAATTGAATGCTACGACATATCCAACTTGCAGGGCGATCATGCCGTGGGCTCGATGGTGGTCTTCGCTGGCGGCGTGCCGGACAAATCCGGCTACCGCCGCTTCCGCATCCGCACCGTCGCGGGCCAGGACGACTATGCGATGCTGGCGGAGGTGCTGGCTCGCCGCCTGCGAGCGGCGAAGGCCGGTGACAATAAATTCCTACCCCTGCCTGACCTGATTGTCGTGGACGGTGGCAAGGGTCAGTTGAATGCTGTCGGGAAGATTCTGGACGAGGTCGCGAGCGAGGACAATATCGCGCTGGCCGGTCTGGCTAAGGCTGAGGAAGAGGTGTTCGTGCGGGGCCACGGCATGCCGCTGGATATGAGTGCCCACCCTCGAGGGCAATTCCTGTTGCAGCGGATCCGTGACGAAGCCCACCGCTTTGCGATAGCTTACCACCGCGGACTGCGAGCCAAGAGCATGAGCAGTTCCCAGCTTGACGAGATCGAGGGCATCGGCCCCAAGCGCCGCGCCGCGCTGCTCAAGGCGTTCCCCTCCATCCAGGCGATGCGTAGCGCCCCGGTAGATGAATTAGCCGCCGTCCCGGGCATGAACCGCAAGGCCGCCCAGGCCGTGCACGACCATCTGATACACAATATGTCCGACTAGCCACTGTCCAAGACGCGCTGGCTCAGTCGTCTTGAATCCACGGCATCATTGCGCGCAACTCTTTGCCGATCCTTTCGATCAGGTGGTCGGCCGACTTCTCGAGCAGCGCGTTAAAGACCGTGCGGCCGGCCTGGTTCTCCAGGATCCATTCCTTGGCGAACGAGCCGTCTTCCACCTCGGTGAGGATTTTTCTCATCTCCGCCCGTGTTTCTTCGTTGATGATGCGTGGCCCACGGCTCAGGTCGCCGTAGGTGGCGGTGTCGGACACGCCGCGCCGCATGCCGATGATGCCTTTGTTATAGACCAGGTCCATGATTAGCTTCAGTTCGTGGAGGACCTCGAAGTACGCCATCTCGGGCGCGTAGCCGCCCTCGACGAGAGTGTCAAAAGCGGCGGTAATCAGTTCCGTCACCCCGCCGCACAGCACGACTTGCTCCCCGAACAGATCGGTGATGGTTTCCTCGGCGAAGGTGGTCTCGATCAGGCCGGCCTTGGTACCCTTGATCGCCTTCGCGTAGGCCAGGCCGTACTGCTTGGCCATGCCGGTGGCGTCCTGATACACCGCCAGCAGGCACGGTACCCCGGTATCGGACACATAGCACTCCCGCACCAGCGCGCCCGGACCCTTGGGAGCGACCATGAAAACATCCACGAAGTCGGGCGGCACGATCTGCTTGTAGTGGATGTTGAACCCGTGCGAGAAGATCAGCGCATTGCCCGCTTCCAGGTTCGGCTCGATGAGGTTCTTGTAGACCGTTGCCTGCACGTGGTCCTGTGTCAGGATCTGGACCAGGTCGGCTTCCCTGGCGGCGTCTGCCGCATCCGTACATACCTCCCAGCCGTCAGCAACGGCCTTCTCGAAATTCGCCGTACCCTCCAGCTCCGACACTATGACATCTACCCCGGAATCGCGCAAACACATTGATTGCGCTGAGCCCTGAATGCCGTAGCCAATGATGGCGACCTTCTTGCCATCGAGTACGCTCAGATCAGCATCGTCGTCGTAGTAGATCGTAACAGCCATAGGAAATTCCTCCTTAGTGATCAACTGCCAGCACTTTCCGGATTGTTCTTGTCCTTTTCAGCCGACGACCCCGCACCGCGAATCAGTTTGCCATAGACCGCGCCCAGTACAATTCCCACAACAGCGAATATGCAGATATTCAGCACGAACACCGACATCTTGTGCAGCCCGACGTATCCGGTTCCTGGGTCATAGCGGACCATGTGGCGGTAGAAGCGCCACATCACCAGCACGATCGGACCCAGCATTCCGAACGCCAGTCCTCGGCCCAGGCCCTGCAGCAAACGGCCCTGCATACCTCCGGCGATGACGCCGATGAACAGCCCCAGCACCGGCGCAGCGATAGCCAGGTAGATCATGAACGCATCCACCTGTGCCAAGTCAACAATCTCTCTTAGCTGCGGTTCCACCTTCCGCCTCCCGCCGCGGCCTTCACTCAATATATACCTAATGCCCTGCTTTGCGCAACAGTTCTTCGATATCCACCCCGTCTATCTCCAGCCCACGGATATTGCAGCGCTCGATGGACACGTCCGAAAGATCGGAGTACTTGATGGTAGTGCGCCGCAGGTCGGCGTTTTCCATCGTGCTGAATGAGAAGTCGGTGTGAGAAAAATGCCCGTGGTCAAATTCGCAACTGCTCCAACGGGCATATGTGGCCTTGAAGTATTCGGCGCGCAGATTGCGTAGCTCGACCCGCTCTATGTACCAGTCCGTGCCGGTGCAGCGGAGCAGATGCAGGTCATCGCTTTCGCTGTACTCCCAGATGACGTCATCCAGATCGCAGTCGTAAAAGCGGGTCCCATCGAACTCCATCCGCTCGAAACGGCCATACTTGAACGCACCTGTATGGAACGATGGATACTCGAACGTCATTTGCTTGAAGCTCGGCTTCTGCATCTTTGATTGACTGAAGGTCACCTCAGAGAGACCGCAATTCGTGAATTTCCCATTCGTGAATTTGCATCGTTCGAAGAGGCTGTCCCGCAGGTTGACCCCGTGGAATTCCGGGCTATTCATGGTCAGATCCCGGAACTCCGGCTCAGTCAGATCAGTGTCCTCAAAGTGCACGGGCGAGCTCTGTGCGCTGCCCTGTCCGGCAATGGCAAAGGCGCCCACCACCAGAATTCCTACGACCAACACGGCCTTCCACGAAGCTGACATGGTCTGCACACTCCTTTCGACGATAGGCAACGACGCGCGCGGCTATTGGCGGACCGGCCTCCACGAACGCGCCCGACTCAGGTCTTCTGTCCGCCGCGTGCCAATACGACCTTGCCTGTGCGCACCAATTCAATGATGCCGTAGTCGGCGAAGTTCTCGACGAACGCATCAATCTTGTCCGAATTGCCGATGGACTGCACGATCAGCGTGCCATTGCCGATGTCAATGATATCGCCACGGAAGATCTCCACCAAGGCCGCCGCTTCGGCTCGCTGGGACGGCTTCACATTTACCTTGACCATACACAACTCGCGCTCTACCACGGCATGCTCTGTATGGTCTATTACGGTGACCACATCATGCAGTTTCTCGAGTTGCTTGCGAACTTGCTCCAGCGGCGTCCCGGAAACATCCACAGCGATGGTCATACGTGAAATCGCGGGATCCTCGGTGGTGCTGACGGCCAGGCTCTCGATATTGAAATCACGCCTGGCGAATAGCCCTGCCACACGGGCCAGAACCCGCGGGCGGTTCTTCACCAGTGCTGACAATGTGTGTGTCATATTCGTCACCTTCCCCAGTGCAAAATCTGAGATTCCGCTGGTCTGCAGCACGTCATTTCTCATTCTCAGGTTGCTCCATGATAATGTCATCAACGCTCTTCCCGGCCGGTATGAACGGGAACACGTTCTCTTGCTTGTGGACTAGGAAGTCCATGAACACCGGCTTATCATTGACCTCCAGGCCCTGCTCGAGGGTCTCGCGCACCTTATCGGGTTCGGCACAGCGCAGTCCCACTCCCCCATGCGCCTCGGCCATCTTCACGAAGTCCGGGTTGCCGGTCAAGTCAACACCCGAAAGCCGGTTGTCGAAGAACATCTCCTGCCACTGCCGCACCATCCCCAGATAGCTGTTGTTGAGAATGACCACCTTAACTGGCAGCTTATTGATGCTGGCGGTGGTCAGCTCCTGTTGGTTCATCTGGATGCTGCCATCACCGGCGATGTCAACGACCAGCTCGCCCGGGTTGCCCACCTGAGCGCCAATGGCCGCCGGGAAACCGTAGCCCATGGTGCCCAGGCCGCCGGAACTCAGAAACCGCCGGGGCTTTTCGAGCTTGTAATACTGTGCCGCCCACATCTGGTTCTGACCAACCTCGGTGGCGATTATCGCGTTGCCGCCGGTCAGCTCGTATAGCTGCTCGACTATGTACTGTGGCGCGATGCCCTCATCAGGCGTTGGATATGTCAGCGGGTGTGTACGCCGCCACTCAAAAAGTTGTTCTTCCCACGGACCCTTATCGCGTGGCTTGCAGGCCGCGATGAGCTTGGCGAGAGCATCGCCGGCGTCAGCGCAAATGCCGACCTTCGCCGGGCGCAGTTTGTCAATTTCGGCGGCGTCAACATCAATGTGAATCACCTGGGCACCGGGGGCGAAGCTCTCCAGAGCGCCGGTGATGCGGTCGTCAAAGCGCGCCCCGATGACGATCATCAGGTCGCTGTTCTGCAGGGCCATCGAGGCGTACGCCATCCCATGCATCCCCGGCATCCCCATCGAGAGCTCGTGGCTTTCCGGGAAAGCGCCCTTGCCCATCATCGTGTGGACCACACCGATATTGCATTTGGTCGCCAACTCAAACAGCTTCTCCGAAGCCCCCGAGGCGACTACCCCGCCGCCGATCATGAGAATTGGCCTTTTGGCCTGCTCGATCATGTCCGCAGACCGGCGGATGAGCTCGTCATCAACCGGCTTCGGCTCCTCGTAGCCGTCGAGCCCCTCGATATTGCGCTCAGTCCACGGTACCTCGCCGATGCTGACGTCGAACGGCACGTCCACCAGCACCGGCCCGGGACGGCCCGTCCGCGCCAGGTAAAACGCCTCCCGGCAGATGTCCACCAGCTCGGCCGTGTTAGTCACCAGGTAGTTGTGCTTCGTGACTGGAATCGTGACGCCGGTAGTATCGGCCTCCTGGAAGGAATCCTTGCCAATTAAGGGCCTCTTGACCTGGCCGGTGATGGCTACCATCGGCACCGAGTCCATGTAAGCGTTCGCCAGTCCGGTGACCAGGTTCAGCGCACCCGGGCCGCTGGTGGCCATGCACACACCCACCCGGCCAGTCGAGCGTGCGTAGCCGTCGGCAGCGTGTGCTGCCCCCTGCTCGTGGCGCGGCAGGATGTTCTTTATCTTCGAATCGTACAGCGCGTCATAGATCGGTATCACGGACCCGCCCGGGTATCCGAAGATGACATCCACACCTTCTTCCTCCAGCACCTGGAGCATCCCCACGGCACCGTTGATCATTTTTCCACTCACGATATTACCTCCTTGGACCCGCAAGGCTTCACTGTACGGCTGCCGAAGCCATCGGGTGAGATTATTTCATTACCGCGCCAGAAGCCGCCGACTGCACACACCGCGCATAGCGCGCCAGCCAGCCCGTGGTGATCTTAGCATCTGGCGCCTGCCAGGCTTCGCGACGCCTGCCCAGTTCTGCCTCATCTACCAGAAGCTCCAGGCTCCGAGCATCGAGGTCAATGGCTATTTCATCGCCGTCTTGCACCAGCGCCAGCGTACCACCGGCCGCCGCCTCCGGCGAGATGTGACCGACGCAGGGGCCGCGCGTGCCACCTGAGAAGCGCCCATCGGTCAGCAGCCCTACTGCCTCCTCTTTGCCCATGCCCGTCAGTGTCGCCGTCGGGTTGAGCATCTCCCGCATCCCGGGGCCGCCTCTGGGCCCCTCGTAGCGGATGATGACCCAGGAGCCGTTCGGAATACTGTCGGCAATGATGGCCTCCAGCGCCTCTTCCTCTGAATCGAAGCACACGGCGGTCCCGCGGAACTTGCGCATCTTCTCCGACACCGCGGACTGCTTGACAACCGCACCGTCCGGGCACAGATTACCGCGCAGGACGGCGATACCACCCTCTTCCCGATAGGCGTTGTCCAGGGAGCGAATCACATCACTGTCGGTAACGCGGCCTTCGTTAGCGATCTCCGCAACAGTCTTGCCCGAGACGGTGATGTTGTCATCCAGCAATTCGGCCAGCACCGAGAAGGCCCCGGCTATCCCTCCTGCCCAGTCCAAGTCTTCCATCATATAGTCGCCACCCGGACGCAGGTGTGCTATCTGCGGCGTCTCTTTGGATAGCTGGTCAAAGACTTCCAGGCTGATATCCACACCCGCCTCGTAGGCGATCGCTGCAATGTGCAGGCACGAGTTTGTCGAGCCGCCCAGAGTCATATCCATGCGGATGGCGTTTCTGATGCTGGCTTCGGTGATGACGTGGCGGGCGGTGATGTCCTCTTCCACCAGCCGGCAGGCGGCCACACCCGTATCGTAAGCCAACCGCTCCTTCTTGGCCATACCGGCCAGAGCCGTACCGCACCCGACCAGACTCATCCCCATCGCCTCTGTCACGCAGGCCATCGTATTGGCCGTGTAAAGGCCCTGGCACGAGCCGAGGCCGGGGCAGGCCTCGATCTCCAGATCGTGCAGCTCTTCCTCGCTTATCACACCCCGCTCGGCCTTATTGAAGGCCTCAAAGGTATCGCGGACGAGCGAGAGCGGCTTGCCCGCCAGTCGGCCCGAGTGCATCGGGCCGGCGGTGATGGCGATAGCCGGTATATCAAGCCGGCCCGCGGCCATCAGCATCCCCGGAGTGATCTTGTCGCAATTCGTCAGCAGTACCAGGCCGTCGAAACCGTGCGCGATCGCCATGCTCTCGACGGTGTCGGCGATTAGTTCACGGCTGGGCAGGCTGTAGAACATGCCGGCATGGCCCATAGCCACCCCATCACAGATTGCAGGAATGCCAAAGCTCATAGGAGTCCCGCCACCGGCGGCGATGCCCAGCTCGACACCGCGCAACAGACGCTGCATTCCGACGTGCCCCGGCACGATATCGCTGTAGCTGTTGGCGATCCCGATAAATGGATTATCCGAAAGCTGTTCGGGCGTGAAGCCGCAGGCGTGCAGCAGCGCACGTGCCGGCGCCCGGCTGATTCCTTGTACCACCGGTCCACTATGCTTCTTCATCTCCCTGCCTCCGTTCGTGATGTGGCTGTCTCACTGACTCACTATACTAGATCCTAGCTCGAACAACCTGCAAAACGCGTGGCTCGGCCTGACCTGCGCGAGGCGCAGGTCAGGTGAGAATGGGGGTACCCGCGCCACAGGCGTGGGTCAATTCTCAGCTTCCAGCCCGAGGTCTTTCGCGACCTACCACTCCCGCATAGCCTTGAGCATGTCAAATATGCGCCGCAGTTCCTCAACAGGTAGCGTGTGATCGTCCACTCGCAGGTCCACTATGCGGTCCGTGAAACCTGCAATCCCAATGTCTTCGCTCACCACCAGCAGAGCGGCCGATTGCTGTCCTCTGGAGTCGCCGCCGGCTGCCTGTGCAGCTTCAAGCGTCCGCATCAAGCGTTCGGGCAGTACCTGCCCCGCTGTATCTTCGAAGGTCCCTACCATAGCGTCAATCACTTGTGGCCCGACCAGGATGTTCCCCTGGGCGCAGAAATCGTCGCCACAGATAGCTCCTGCCCACTGAGTACATTCTGCGCCCGTGTGGTTGGCGGTACGCCCCCGGTGGTCTATGATTCCCACCTGGCGCAGTTCCGGAGTGTCATCCGCCGCCAACATCTGCTCCAGAGCATCTTCCGGTAACAGCCCCGTGCGCAATAAGCGAAGTCCCTCCGGACCAAATTCGGGATTCACCGCAGCCTGTGTCGCTATCGCTCCCACCCCGGCCACAGCCCACGGCACAACGTTACCCACGGCGAAATACTTGGAGTGAACGGCCACCCCCATGTCGCCGGTGCCCCCGTCGCGTGCTACTATCGAGAAAGTGCCTGCCCGTGCGATCTGCATGACAGTAGGCCTCGCCAATAACACCAGGTACTGCACGCATTGAGGTACAAAAAAACCTCGTGTCCACAATGGGACAAGAGGCTTGCTAGCTCCTGCGGTACCACCCAGATTCCCGGCGCAACCTTGCGGCTACACCGGACTCTTTAGCGCGGTAACGGGCGCACCCGGCCGGACCTACTCCCACGAAGTTCGTTCAGCCCAACGGCTCGAGGGCGACATTCAGCGGCCCGTTGGCACCGTCTCTCAGCACGACGACGGCTCTCTGTATCCTGGCGGGGTCCGCCTACTCCTCCCCTTCCTCGCCGTAAGCAACATCCAGATTGACTACAGTATAGTACAGCATGGCAGATTCGTCAAGCTGCCGGCCCTCTCTGCTTCGCTTGAAGTCCCTGGCAGCTTTTTTCCGCGACAGGCAGGAAACGACCGTGGTCGAGGCGAATACGTCAACTGGCGGCTCCACTCAGCTCCGAGAAAGGCAGGCTGGCACATGTCAGATATGCGCGACCGTATCAAAGGGGACGAAAACGCATTTCAGAAGCTGGCCGAGGCCATCCCCGGCTTCGACGGCTATCGTGAACAAGAGATTCGCCGCACCGCTGACAGGCTGGTGCGGGACCACCTGGTCAAGCTCTTGGACGCAATCAGGGGCAAGCTTGAGGGCCTCATGCGCGAGTCCGGCACCTCAGACATTGAACTCACCTCAAAGATCGGCCGCACTCAGAGGCGGATGACGACCCTGCGCGACCGAATTGATCACGCCAGCTACGGCTATACCGGCTTTTTCGACGCTATCAAGATCGAAGAAGAAGAACTCGACCGCATGTATGACTATGACATGTCGCTGATGAAGCACATCGCCGACATGGACGCTACAGTGGCCGAACTGGCGGCTGCCGACAGCGCAGATTATGACGACTTGCTTGCCGAGCTCGAAGCCCAGATGGACTACCTCGAGCAGATGCTTGACGACCGCGACGAAGTGATAAGCTCGGCCGTCCCCGGCGATGCCATCTCAAAACAGGTAAGTGTTTAGCGTATTCACGCCGATTACTCTCTGACGCGTAGCGCGGCCCGAGCTTTGTGCCGTCTGCAAAGGTCGGGTGAGAATGCGGCATGCCCTGAGCCTGTCGAAGGGTGAGCATTCTCAGCTTCCAGCCCGCGAATACCCTTAATCTCACAACTGGCCATTATTCTTAGTTATCAATATACCCGAAACGGATGGAGTTGTGTCGGACATCAACAATGCCAAGGTAGGCGATGAGATCACGTTGCGCGGGCTGGACGGGAAGATAGTCGCTGTTGACAAATATGCCAGCCCGGCCCTCAACTGGGCCGTCTGGGAGGTGCAGCTAAAGGGTCAGGAGCAACACCAGTGGATTACCAGGCTGAAGGGACACCTCTACGAGACAAGTCTCAGTCAGCCTGAAGTGGAAGACGCCGTAGCGGAGTTGCGCGACGAGGGCTATCGCTTGGTCCGGCAGGGCGGTGCCCAGCGCGAGATTGCGACGGCTTCGGGCCGTGACTTCAGCCGCTGCGAGTTCGCCTATTGTGTGGCTGATGACAATAGCATCGCCCTGGCGATCACAGACCGGGGCCGCACACAGATATTCAAAGCCAGCCCCATTGACAGTGCGCTTGTCGAAATATTCCCGGCCTGATGGCCGGCAGTTGGCACTCATACACGTATGGCGTGGGATGGGCGTCCCTGTAGGGTTATCTGCTCACATAGGACAAGCCCTCAATAATTCCCGTAGGTCGGGCTTCCAGCCCGACATCATAAGTCTGACCTTGAGGAGGACACCAATATGGCGGCAATAGATGTTATCGAATGGCGAGATGTCACCGGAAACGAGATCGTGCACCGCTGGCCGGAGTATGGGCCGGGCACTATCAAGCTGGGCGCACAGTTGACCGTGCGGGAGAGCCAGGAGGCGATCTTTTTCCGCGACGGCAAGGCGCTCGATGTTTTCCACGTGGGGCGCCACACCCTCACCACGGCCAACATCCCGCTGCTGCAGGCCATCATCAACATTCCCTTCGGCGGCGAGACACCGTTTCAGGCCGAGGTCTATTTCGTCAACATGCGCACCTTTACCGATCTCAAATGGGGCACCGCCTCGCCGGTAATATTCCGCGATTCGGAGCTTGACATGGTGCGCCTGCGTGCCTTTGGTGCCTACACGTGCCGGGTGGCCGACTCGCAGCTTTTCGTGAACGAGGTGGTTGGCACCCAGCACATGTACGATACCGACTTAGTGGCCTCGTGGCTGCGCGACTTCATCGTCGCGCGCTTCAATGACGTCCTCGGCGAGGTCATGGACACGGTGCTGGACCTGCCCAAGCACTACGACGAGCTCGGCGAGGTCATGCGTGCCCGTGTTGGCCAGGATTTCAACAACTACGGCCTCGAGCTTATTGACTTCCTCATCGAGGCCATCGCTCCGCCCGAGGCCGTCCTGGAGATGATTGACGCACGCTCCGGCATGGGTGCTGTCGGCGATATGCAGCGCTTCATGCAGTTCCGCACCGCCCAGGCGATTGGCGACATACCCAGTGCCGAGGGCGGAGGCGGTGCGGCTGGCGTCGGCATGGGCCTTGGCGCAGGAGCCGGCATGGGCGCGGCGATGATGGGCGCCATGCAGCAAGCCATGCAGCAACAGCCGCCAGCACCGCCCGCCGGTGCTGGCGCCAGCGTTGAAGAGCGTCTCGAAAAGCTGGCGGACCTCAAAGAAAAGGGCCTTATCACTGACGAAGAGCTCGCCGCCCGCAAGGCTGAAATCCTGAAAGAAATCTAGGCCCGGTCTGTGTGGCATGCTGTTGGCATCTATCCCGAATAATTCACAAGACGCGTGGCTCGGCCTGACCTGCGCCAAGCGCAGGTCAGGTGAGAACGCGAGTTATCGCGTTCTCAGCTTCCAGCCCGAGGTCGTTGCTACACATTCCATTTCACTCGTGAATGTTGCAGGCTAGCAACTTATTGTCGAGGTGGTATTCTTGAAAGCCTTAGCTCTCATCGGCAGCCCGCGCAAGGGCGGTAACACCGACTGCCTGGCCGACGCCTTTCTCGAAGGCGCTGCGGAGGCAGGCGCGGAGGTCGAGAAGATCTATCTGGACGATCTCAACATCCGTCCAATCGCCGAAGTCTGCGACGATTTCAGTATGCGGGTGGACCTGCGCGCTGACGACGACTGGCGCAAGGTAATGCACAAGGTTATCGAGGCCGACGTACTGGTTTGGGGCGCCCCCGGCCGACGTACTGGTTTGGGGCGCCCCCGTCTATTGGCAGGGCGTTCCGGCCCAGATGAAGTGCTTTGTTGATCGCTGGTCGGCCTATTACGCCGCCGAGTGGCTCAACCAGGGCTTTGCCGGCAAAATCTGGGCCGTGTTGTGCGCCTACGGTGACCCCACTCAGGACCAGAGCAAATGGGTCACGGAGCCGATCGCGTTCTGGGCCGAACGCTGGCGCGGCGAATATATTGGCGATGTCTGCGTTTCGGCGGGAAAAAAAGGCGCTGTGGCGGAGATGGAGGACGTGATGGCCGCGGCCAGAGAGCTAGGCAGGAAAGCGGTCGAAGCCGCCGGCGAATAGGAATATGTCCGAGCACGACAAGAGCGCAGCGGGGATGGACTGACCGGCTGCGCTTTTTCATTCAACTCATTCTGGCGTCAAATTGTCTGCCTCTACCATTGTAACGGAG